>JACDGO010000033.1 GCA_013821585.1 Sphingomonadaceae bacterium | reverse complement strand
GACGAGAGTGGGGCCGGGCGCAGCTCTTTAATGGCATTTGAAGCGGTCGAACGGCTCGCGGCAGGTCTCACAGCGCCACAGCGCCTTGCACGGTGTCGATCCGAAGCGGCTGACCTCGACCGTCTCGGACGATCCGCACTGCGGGCAAACGGCGGTTGCCTCCAGGCTCGGCGGGGCGATCCCGTAGGCTTCCAGCCGCGCACGGCCGCGCTCGCTGATCCAGTCGGTCGTCCATGGCGGCGACAACACCGTCTCGATCGCGACATCGCCCAAGCCGCTTTCGTCGAGCGCGGCGCGGATCGACTGCTCGATGACGCGCGTCGCCGGGCAGCCGGTGTAGGTCGGCGTAACCATCACGGCGGGCGGATGCGCGCGGACGCCGCGGACGATGCCGAGATCGACGATCGAGATCGCCGGGATTTCGGGGTCGGGCACCCCTTCCAACACCGCCATGACGCGGGCTTCGAGGTCGATGGCGAGCGGGGCGGCGGCCATGCGCGTTTTACCAGACGGCGTCGGGATAAGCGCGCGGCAGATATTGCATGACCGCGAGCAGATGGCCGAGATGCTCGGAGTGATGGCCGACGCGTCCGCCCGTCACCCCGCGCGGATATTCGGGAAGCGGTAGTGTCGCTTCGCGTAATACGGCTTCGACTTTCGCGTCGAACGCCTCGCGCAATATCGCGCGGTCGGCGGCGACGCCCGCATCGGCAAGCCGCGTCTCGACATCGTCCATCTCGAACATCTCGCCGACGAAGCGCCAGAACCAGTCGAGCCCGTCGATCATCCGTGTCCGGCTCTCATCCGTGCCGTCGCCGAGGCGGATCACCCAGTCGGCGGCGAGCTCGGCATGATAGCGGACTTCCTTGACCGCCTTCGCCGCGATTTCGGCGATGCGCGCGTCGGCCGACCGCGTCAGCGCGTCGAAATGCGCCTGCTGGAAGGTCGAGAACAGGAACTGCCGCGCGATCGTTCGCGCGAAATCGCTGTTGGGCTGCTCGACGAGGAGGCAGTTGCGAAACGCGAGCACGTCGCGGCGGAAGGCGAGCGCGTCGCCGTCGCGTCCCTTGGCTTCGACTACCCCGGCGAGATCGAGAAACAACGTCGCCTGTCCGATCAGGTCGAGGCCGATATTGGCGAGGCTCAGATCGACTTCGAGCGCGGGCGCATGGCCGCACAATTCGCTCAAGCGCTGGCCGAGGATCAGGCTGTCGTCGCCAAGACGCAGCAGAGTCTCGAACAGTGCGTCGGCGTGATCTGCCTCGATCGGCGCGTCGAACGCACCTTCGTGCGGCGCGCGTTCGGCGCGCGCCTCGACATCCTTCTCGATCGTGGGCAGCGATGGCATCAGATGTGTTTTACCACGTCGGGAATGTCGTAGAAGGTCGGGTGGCGATAGACCTTGTCCTCGGCGGGCTCGAACAGCTCGCCCGCCTGCGCGGGGTCGGACGCGACGATGTCCGCCGATCGCACCGCCCAGATGCTCACGCCCTCGAGTCGGCGCGTATAGACGTCGCGCGCGTGACGGATCGCCAGCTCGGGATCGGGCGCGTGGACCGATCCGACGTGCTTGTGGCTGAGTCCGCCTTTCGTGCGCAGGAAAATCTCCCACAGCGGCCAGTCGCGGCTCATGCGCTTACGCCGCCAGCCGCGCGCGGCGCTTCGCATCATAGGCGCCGGCGGCGTCGCGCACCCACTTGCCCTCGTCCCACGCCTCGCGCCGCGCCTTCATCCGCTCCTTGGCGACCGGCCCCTCGCCGCGCACCACGGCGTAGAATTCCTCCCAGTCGATTTCGCCGAAATCGTACGACTGGCGCGCCTCGTTCCACTTCAGGTCGGCGTCGGGAACGCGCAGGCCGAGGAATTCCGCTTGCGGCACGGTGATGTCGACGAATTTCCGGCGAAGCTCGTCGTTGGTGTCGCGCTTGATCCGCCAGCGCATCGACTGGGCGGTGTTGGGCGAATTGTCGTCCGGCGGCCCGAACATCATAAGCGACGGCCACCAGAAACGGTCGAGCGCGTCCTGCGCCATCGCCTTTTGCTCCGGCGTCCCGTCCGCCATCGCCATCATGATCTCGAAACCCTGGCGCTGGTGGAAGCTCTCCTCCTTGCACACGCGCACCATCGCGCGCGCATAGGGGCCATAGGACGTGCGCTGAAGCGGCACCTGGTTGAGGATCGCGGCGCCGTCGACCAGCCAGCCGATCGCGCCCATGTCCGCCCAGGTCAGCGTCGGATAGTTGAAGATCGTCGAATATTTGGCCTTGCCCGAATGGAGCGCCTCGATCATTTCCTCGCGGCTCGTGCCGAGCGTTTCGGCCGCGCAATAGAGATAGAGGCCGTGCCCCGCCTCGTCCTGCACCTTGGCGAGCAGCACCGCCTTGCGCCGAAGCGACGGCGCGCGGGTCAGCCAGTTGCCCTCGGGCAGCATCCCGACGATCTCCGAGTGCGCGTGCTGGGAAATCTGGCGCACCAGCGTCCTGCGATACGCCTCGGGCATCCAGTCCTTGGGCTCGATGAACTCGTCGGCCGCCACGCGCGCCTCGAACGCCGCGACCAGCGCCGGGTCGTCGCGCGCGATCGCGACGGGATCGGACTTCAATTCGGTCGTATACATCGCGTCTATCCTGTTCCGAACGATCCCTTAGACCTTCTCGGCGGCGTGACATAGGACTAGCGCCAAATTCGCCGGTTGCCAGGGAGTTGTGAATGCCGCGAACGCTCGAAAATTACGCCGATGGCGTGTGGGTCGCGGCGACCGGCGGGCTCGCCGAGCTGCGCTCCGCCGTAACGGGGGAAGTCGTCGCGCGCACCGGCAGCCAGGGCCTCGATTTCGGGGCGATGCTCGATCACGCGCGCGGCGTCGGCGGGCCTGCGCTCCGGGCGATGACGTTCCATGCCCGCGCGCGAATGATCAAGGCGCTCGCGGAAGGCATCATGGCGCGCAAGGAGGAGCTTTACGCGCTGTCGTGGGCGACCGGCGCGACGAGAGCCGACAGCTGGATCGACATCGAGGGCGGGGCGGGCACCCTGTTCGTGACATCCTCGAAGGGCCGCCGCGAGCTGCCCGACGACACGATCCTGACCGACGGCGATTTCGAGCCGATCGGCAAGCGCGGCAGCTTCATCGGCCAGCACGTCTACACCTCGCTGCAGGGCGCGGCGGTGCAGATCAACGCCTTCAATTTCCCGGTCTGGGGAATGCTCGAAAAGCTCGGCCCCGCGCTGCTCGCGGGGATGCCGGTCATCGTCAAGCCCGCGTCGGCGACCGCCTATGTTACCGAAGCGGCGGTCAGGATCATGATAGAGGCGGACGTGCTTCCGCGGGGCGCGTTGCAACTGATCGTCGGATCGGTCGGCGACCTGCTCGACCATTTGACCTGCCAGGACGTCGTGTCATTCACCGGCTCGGCCGACACCGCGGCCAAGCTCCAGCAGCATCCCGTCATCGCGCGCGAGGCGGTGCGCTTCGTCGCCGAGCGCGATTCGCTGAACGCCTCGGTGCTCGGGCCCGACGCCGGACCCGGCACGCCGGAATTCGATTTGTTTGTTACCGAGGTCGTCCGCGAGATGACGACCAAGGCCGGTCAGAAATGCACCGCGATCCGCCGCGCGTTCGTCCCCGCCGCCGTCCTAAACGCGGCAGAAGCGGCGATCGCCGGACAGCTCGGCAAGGTCGTCGTCGGCGATCCGCAAATTGAGGGCGTGACGATGGGCGCGCTCGTGAGCATGGATCAGCTCGACGACGTTCGCGGCAAGGCGCGCGAGATGGCGGGCGAAGCGCGACTCGCGTTCGGCGACATCGACAGCGTCGATGCAAAGGGCATCGCGCTCGGCGCGGGCGCGTTCATTTCGCCATTGCTGTTCCGCGCGGACGATCCGTGGTCGGCGAAGCTGATCCACGACATCGAACCGTTCGGCCCAGTGGCGACGCTCATGCCCTACAAGGATCTCGACGACGCAATCGCGCTCGCCAATCGCGGCAAGGGTTCGCTGGCGCTGTCGTTCTTCACCTACGACACCGATATCGCACGCCGCTTCGTCCTCGGCGCGGGCGCATACCATGGCCGCGTCGTGCTGATCGATCGCGACTGCGCGAAAGAATCGACCGGCCACGGCTCTCCGCTGCCGATGCTGATCCACGGCGGTCCGGGACGCGCGGGCGGCGGCGAGGAAATGGGCGGCATTCGCGGCGTCAAGCATTACATGCAGCGCTCGGCGCTTCAGGGGAGCCCGCGCACGATCGCGGCGATCGCCGGCCGCTGGCTGCCCGGCGCGCCGCAGCCCGAGGGCGATGTCCACCCGTTCCGCCTGCGTTTCGGCGAACTCCACATCGGCTATACGCTGAGAACCGCGTCGCGCACGATCACGCTCGAGGACATCGAGCATTTCGCGCATTTCACCGGCGACACTTTCTACGCGCACATGGACGAGGAAGCCGCGGCGCGCAGCCCGATCTTCGGCGGGCGCGTCGCGCACGGCTATCTGATCCTAGCGTTCGCGGCCGGGCTGTTCGTCGAGCCCGACGAAGGCCCGGTGCTCGCGAACTACGGCCTCGAAGGGTTGCGCTTCATCAAGCCGGTCAAGCCCGGCGACGCGATCAAGGTCGCGCTGACGGTCAAATCGAAGACGCAGCGCACGCCCGAGATGGGAGAGGTCAAATGGGCGGTCGCCGTGACCAACCAGGACGACGAGCTTGTCGCGACCTATGACCTGCTGACGATGAACACGGTGTGACGGCGCGGGCCGCGATAGATCGGTTCGCGGTCGCCGATACAATAACTCGCTTGAGGGGCGGCGATCTGTTCCGGCAACGCATCGGGCTCGCTAAGGTCGCCGCCACGTCATGACGCTCAACCATCTCGACCGGCTCGAGGCCGAAAGCATCCACATCCTGCGCGAGGTGGTGGCCGAGGCGGAGCGGCCGGTGATGCTCTATTCGATCGGCAAGGATTCTGCCGTAATGCTGCGGCTGGCGCAAAAGGCGTTCTTTCCCGCGGCCCCGCCGTTCCCGCTGCTCCACGTCGATACGACGTGGAAGTTTCGCGACATGTATACGCTGCGCGACCGGGCGGCGGCGGACGCGGGGATGGAGCTGCTCGTCTGGCGCAATCCCGAGGCCGAGGCGCGCGGGATCAATCCGTTCGATCACGGCGCGCTTCACACCGACTTGTGGAAGACCGAAGGGCTGAAGCAGGCGCTCGGCCACTACGGCTTCGACGGGGCGTTCGGCGGCGCGCGCCGCGACGAAGAGAAGAGCCGCGCCAAGGAACGCATCTTCAGCTTCCGCTCGTCGAGCCACCGCTGGGATCCCAAGACGCAGCGCCCCGAGCTGTGGAACCTCTACAATATGCGCAAGGCGAAGGGCGAGAGCATGCGTGTGTTCCCCCTGTCGAACTGGACCGAGCTCGACGTCTGGCAATATATCCAGCGCGAGAAGATCGAGATCGTTCCGCTCTATTTTTCAGCGTTGCGCCCGACGGTGGAGCGGGATGGTCTTATTCTGATGGTCGATGACGACCGTTTCCGGTTGCGCGAGGGCGACGTTCCGATCGAACGCTTGATCCGCTTCCGCACGCTCGGCTGCTATCCGCTGACCGGCGCGGTCGCGAGCGAGGCGGCGACCTTGCCTGAAGTCATCCGCGAGATGCTGCTGACAACGACGTCCGAACGCCAAGGCCGCGCGATCGATCACGACCAGGCGGCGTCGATGGAGAAAAAGAAGGCGGAGGGGTACTTCTGATGTCGTCCTTCGTGCCCGACGCGCTGATTTCGGAAGACATCGACGCCTATCTCGCGCGCAACGCGAGCAAGTCGTTGCTGCGCTTCATCACCTGCGGGTCGGTGGACGACGGCAAGTCGACGCTGATCGGGCGGCTGCTCTACGATACGAAGACGATCTTCGAGGATCAGTTCGCGGCGCTCGAGGCGGACAGCAAGCGTGTCGGCACGCAGGGACAGGACATCGACTTCGCCCTCCTCGTCGACGGCCTTTCCGCCGAACGCGAGCAGGGCATCACGATCGACGTCGCCTATCGGTTTTTCGCGACGGAAAAGCGCAAGTTCATCGTCGCCGACACGCCGGGGCACGAGCAATATACCCGCAATATGGTGACGGGGGCATCGACCGCCGACCTCGCCGTGATTCTGATCGACGCACGCAAGGGCGTACTCACGCAGACGCGTCGGCACAGCTATCTCGCGCATCTGCTCGGCATCCGCCATTTCGTGTTCGCGGTGAACAAGATGGACCTGATCGACTATGATCCGCTGCGCTATCGAGCGATCGTCGAGGATTATAAGTGTTTTGCCGACAGCATCGGCATCGGCGCCGTCACGCCCATCCCCATCTCCGGCTTCAAGGGCGACAACATCGCGTCGCGCTCGCCCAACATGCCCTGGTTCGCCGGCAAGCCGCTGATCGAGCATCTCGAAAGCGTCGAAGTGGGTGACGAAACCGCGCGTGGCGGACCGTTCCGGATGCCGGTACAGTGGGTCAACCGCCCCAACCTCGATTTTCGCGGCTTCGCCGGGCTGATCGCGAGCGGCGGCGTGAAGCCGGGCGACGTGGTGCGCGTGCTGCCGTCGGGCAAGACCTCGGCGGTCGCGCGGATCGTCACCAAAGACGGCGATCTGGAAGAAGCAGTCGCGAGCCAGTCGGTGACCTTGACGCTCGCCGACGAGATCGACTGCTCGCGCGGAGATGTGATCAGCGTCGCCGACGCGCCGCCGCAGGTCGCCGATCGCTTCGAGGCGACGATCGTTTGGATGGCCGATGAGCCGCTGATGCCGGGGCGCGGCTATTGGATGAAATCGGCCGCGCTGACCCTCACCGCGACCGTCCAGCAGCCGAAATACCGGCTCAACGTCGACACGATGGAGCATCTCGCCGCGAGGACGCTCGATCTCAACGCGATCGGCGTCGCCGAGGTCGCGACCGATCGCGGCATCGTGTTCGAACCCTATGCGGAAAGCCGGACGCTCGGCGGCTTCATCCTGATCGACAAGATCACCAACGCGACGGTCGCGGCAGGCATGATCCACTTCAGCCTCAGGCGCGCGCAGAACGTCCACCTTCAGCCGCTTTCGGTCAGCCGTGAGGCGCATGCCGCGGTCAAGAACCAGCGGCCGGCGGTGCTGTGGTTCACGGGGCTTTCGGGCGCGGGCAAATCGACGATCGCGAACCTGGTCGAAGCGAAGCTTGCGCGGATGAACCGCCATACCTTCCTGCTCGACGGTGACAACGTCCGCCACGGGCTCAACAAGGACCTCGGCTTTTCGGAGGCCGACCGAATCGAGAACATCCGCCGCGTCGGAGAGGTCGCGCGGCTGATGGCCGACGCCGGGTTGATCGTCATCGCCGCGTTCATCTCGCCGTTCCGGGCGGACCGCGATCTGGTGCGCGCGATGCTTCCCGAAGGCGAGTTCGTCGAGGTGTTCATCGAGACGCCGCTTGCCGAGGCCGAGCGCCGCGACGTCAAGGGGCTCTACAAAAAGGCGCGCAGCGGTGCGCTCAAGAACTTCACCGGGATCGACAGTCCCTATGAGCCGCCGCTCGATCCCGACGTCCGCATCGACACGACGGCAATGACTCCCGAGCAGGCCGCCGACGCGATCATCGAGGCGCTGATCCCGTGGGGCTGAACGACGCCGAACTTGCCGCGCATCTCGCCCAGGCGGCGGGGCGGCTGTTGCTCGACGTGCGAGGATCGGGCGAATTCGCCGACAAGGCGCTCGGCGACGCGGGCGACCGCGCGGCGAACCGCCTGCTGATCGACGCGATCGAACGCGAACGGCCCGATGACGGCCTGCTGTCCGAGGAACGCCGGTGCGACGGGTCGCGCCTCGCCAAGGCGCGCGCGTGGATCGTCGATCCGCTCGACGGCACGCGCGAATATCGCGAGGGGCGCGACGATTGGGCGGTGCATGTCGGACTTGCCGTGGACGGAGTGGCGGAGACCGGCGCCGTCGCGCTGCCGGGGCTCGATCTGGTTCTGCGCTCCGACCGCCCGGTCTCGCTCCCCATCGCGGGTGATCGCATCCGGATGGTCGTCAGCCGCACACGCGCGCCGCGCGAAGCGCTCGCCGTCGCAGAGGGACTTCGCGCCGAGCTTGTACCGATGGGCTCGGCCGGCGCGAAGGCGATGGCGGTGGTGCGCGGCGAGGCCGAAATCTACCTCCACGCGGGCGGTCAGAACGAATGGGACAGTTGCGCGCCGGTCGCGGTCGCGCGCGCGTGCGGGCTGCACTGCTCGCGGCTCGACGGGTCGCCGCTCGTCTACAACCGGCCCGACGTGTCGCTGCCGGACTTGCTGATCTGCCGCCCCGAGCTGGCGGAACGGACGCTTTCGTTGCTGCGGGGCATGTAACGTGCACGTTCTGGCGATCGATCAGGGCACAACCTCGACGCGCGCGATCGTGTTCGACCAGGCGGCGCGCCCGGTCGCGACCGCGCAGCGCGAATTCACGCAGCATTATCCGCAACCTGGATGGGTCGAACATGATCCCGAGGACATCTGGCGTGATACGCTTGCCGTAACGCGCGAGGCGATCGGCGCGGCGGGTGTTCCGATCGCCGCGATCGGCATCACCAACCAGCGCGAGACCGTCGTCGTCTGGGACCGCGAGACGGGCGAACCCGTCCACCGCGCGATCGTCTGGCAGGACCGGCGCACCGCCGACGTCTGCGCGTGGCTGAAGGCGGACGGCGCGGAAGCGACGGTGCAGGCGAAGACCGGTCTGCTGCTCGATCCCTATTTCTCCGCGACGAAGCTCGCCTGGGTTCTCGACAATGTCTCGGGCGCGCGCGAGCGGGCGCAACGCGGCGAGCTCGCGTTCGGGACGATCGATTGTTTCCTCTTGTGGCGGCTGACCGGCGGCAAGGTCCACGCGACCGACCCCACCAACGCCGGGCGGACCTTGCTGTTCGACATCCACCGCCAGCAATGGGATGACGAGCTGCTGCGCCTTTTCGACATTCCAGAGGCGCTGCTGCCCGAGGTGCGCGACAACAGCGGCCTGTTCGGCACGACCGCGGCCGGACTGTTCGACGCGGCAATCCCGATCGCGGGAATGGCGGGCGACCAGCAAGCGGCGCTGTTCGGACAGGCGTGCTTTGCGCCGGGCATGGTCAAGTCGACCTATGGCACCGGCTGCTTCATGCTGACCAACACCGGGGCGGAAGCGGTCGCTTCGACCAACCGCCTTCTGACGACGCCCGCCTACCGCCTCGACGGAGAGACGACCTATGCGCTCGAAGGGTCGATCTTCGTCGCCGGCGCGGGCGTCAAATGGCTGCGCGATGGGCTCGGCACGCTCAAGACCGCCGCCGAGACTGAGGAAATGGCCGCGGAGCTGACCGATAACGGCGGCGTCTATATGGTCCCCGGCTTCGTCGGTTTGGGCGCGCCGCATTGGCGGCCCGACGCGCGCGGGCTGATCGCAGGGCTGACGCTCAATTCGAAAGCCGCGCATCTCGCGCGCGCCGCGCTCGAGGCGGTTGCCTACCAGACGCGCGACCTCGCCCGCGCGATGACCGCCGACGGTTCGGCCGCGCCCGCCGCGCTGCGCGTCGACGGCGGGATGGCCGCGAACGACTGGCTTTGCCAGTTCCTCGCCGAGATGATGGAGACGCCCGTCGAGCGTCCGGTCGGCGTCGAGACGACCGCGCTCGGCGCGGCGTTCCTCGCAGGGCTAGCGACAGGCGTTTGGCCGAGTCCCGAGGCGCTCGCCGCAACCTGGATGCTCGATCGCCGCTTCGAGCCGCGCATGGCCGCGGTGGAACGCGGGCGCCTGATCGCGGGTTGGGAGGATGCGTTGCGGCGGGCGTTGGTCTAGGATCGCTCGCGCGATTCGGATGAGAGGTTGAGATGGACCAGCAAACCACGATCAAGCCGGTGGACCCCGACGTCGCCGAAATTGCGGCGCTCGTCGCCCGCTCGCGCGCCGCGCAGGCGCAAATCGAACATTACACGCAAGCGCAGGTCGATGCGCTGATCCGCGCGATGGTGTGGGCCGTCGCCCGTCCCGGCGTCGCCGAAAAGATCGCGCAACATACCGTCGATGAAACGCGGCTCGGCAACTACGAGGGCAAATACCTCAAGATCTTCCGCAAGACGCGCGCCACGCTGATGGACATTATCGACGACAAGTCTGTTGGGATCATCGAGGAAGACGTGGGCCGCAACATCGTCAAGATCGCGAAGCCCGTCGGCGTGATCGGTGCGCTGTCGCCTTCGACCAACCCCGAAGCGACGCCGGTGATCAAGGCGATTTCGGCGGTCAAGGGCCGCAACTCGATCATCGTCGCGCCACACCCGCGCGCCAAGCTGACCAACAAACTGATCTGCGACCTGATGCGCGGAGCGATCGTCAAGATGGGCGCGCCCGCCGATCTGGTGATCAGCATCGACACGCCGACTGTCGAGAAGACCAACGAGCTGATGCGCCAGTGCGACCGCGTGCTCGCCACCGGCGGCGGCGCGATGGTGAGCGCCGCCTATTCGAGCGGCACGCCCGCGCTCGGCGTCGGCGTCGGCAATGCGGTGATCACCGTCGACGAGACCGCCGATCTCGACGACGCGGCGGAGAAGATCCGCATTTCCAAGACGCTCGATCTCGCGGCGTCCTGTTCGTCGGACAACAGCGTCATTCTGGTCGATGCGATTTACGACGAGATGCTCGCCAAGCTGAAAGAAAAGGGCGGGTTCGTCCTCGACAAGGATGCCGCCGACAAGTTCCGGAAAGTCCTGTGGGTCGATGGCCATATCAATGCCCAGGTCGTCGCCCAGCCGCCCGAGTTCATCGCCGATATGGCAGGCTTCGAAATCCCCGAGGGAACGCAGTTCTTTATCATTCCCGAAACGGGCTATGGGCCGGACCATCCCTTCTCCGGCGAGAAGCTGACCGTCAGCATGGCGCTCTATCGCGCGAAGGACATCGACGAGGCGATCGAACTGACCAACGCGATCCAGGCCTATCAGGGGCAGGGCCACAGTTGCGGCATCTATTCGCGCTCGGACGCGAACATCTTGAATCTCGCCAACGCCACCCGCACGTCGCGCGTGATGGTCAACCAGCCGCAATCGGCCTCGAACAGCGGAAACCTCTGGAACGGCATGCGCCAGACCTTCTCGCTCGGCTGCGGCAGCTGGGGCGGCAACGGCACCAACAACAACATCACTTGGCGCGACCTGATCAACGAGACCTGGGTGTCGAAGCCGCTCGCGGTCTCGAAGCAATTGCCGAGCGACGAGGAGCTGTTCGGGGATGTGATGGCGAAGCTGGGGTAGCCGGTGAGCGACCGGCAGCGCGCCTTCTCCGGTTCGCCCTATGAAGCGAGCATCGGCTTTTGCCGCGCGATACGTGCGGGCGACCGCATCCTCGTCTCGGGCACCGCGCCGGTCGAGGACGACGGGTCGAGCACGCCCGGAGGCGCGGGCGTGCAAGCCGAGCGGTGCTTCGCGCTGATCGTTCGCGCGATCGAAGAATTGGGCGGGTCTGCGGTGGACGTCGTGCGGACACGGATGTTCATCACCGACGCCGCCGATGGCGACGCGGTGGGCGCGGCGCACGGGCGCTGGTTCGGCGAAGCGCGGCCCGCCGCGACGATGGTCGTGATCGCGGGTTTGCTCCGTCCCGAATGGAAAGTGGAAATCGAGGCCGAGGCGGTGCTAGGCGCCTCGGCATGACCCAGTTCGACCTGACCGACGACCAGCGCGCGATCCAGGAGATGGCGCGCAAGTTCACCGCCGACGCGATCACCCCGCACGCCGCCGAGTGGGACGAGAAGCACGTCTTTCCGCGCGACGTTATTAAATCCGCCGCCGCGCTCGGCTTCGCGTCGATCTATGTCAGCGAGGAAGCAGGCGGGATCGGGCTCGGGCGGCTTGAGGCGGCGCTGGTGATGGAGGCGATGGCCTGGATGAGAT
>JACDGO010000470.1 GCA_013821585.1 Sphingomonadaceae bacterium | reverse complement strand
GTGCAGGCGCAGGTCGTCGACCGCGTCATGGCGGGGAAGCGCACCGCGGCGATCATGCCGACGGGGGCGGGCAAGTCGCTGTGCTATCAGCTTCCCGCGCTCGCGCTGCCCGGCACCTGCGTCGTCGTCTCGCCGCTGATAGCGCTGATGCACGACCAGTTGCGCGCGGCGACGACGATCGGCATTCGCGCGGCGACGCTAACGTCGGTCGACACGAACCAGGCAGAAACGGTCGCGCGGTTCCGGGCGGGCGATCTCGATCTGCTCTACGTCGCGCCCGAGCGCGCGTCGCAGGGCCATTTCCGCGACCTGCTCGCGCGCGCGCCGCTCGCACTTTTCGCGATCGACGAGGCGCATTGCGTGAGCGAATGGGGGCACGACTTCCGCCCCGACTATCGCCTACTGCGCCCGCTGCTCGACCAGTTCGCGCACGTCCCGCGCCTCGCGCTCACCGCGACCGCCGACGCGCACACGCGCGCCGACATCATCGAGCAACTCGGCATTCCCGGCGACGGGCTGATCGTCGCGGGGTTCGACCGGCCCAATATCCGCTATGCGATCAATCCGCGCCAGGGGACAGCGGGGCAGATCGCCGACCTCGTCGCCGCGACTCCAGGGCCAGGCATTGTCTATGCCCAGACACGCGCGGCGACCGACAAGCTCGCGGCGTCGCTCGCTGCGACCGGGCGGCCGACGCGCGCGTATCACGCCGGGCTCGACCCCGCCGAGCGCGCGCGCAACCAGGCCGCGTTCGTCGCGCGCGAGGACATGGTGATCGTCGCGACGATCGCGTTCGGCATGGGGATCGACAAGCCCGACGTGCGATTCGTCGCCCACGCTGGGCTGCCGAAATCGATCGAAGCCTACTATCAGGAAACCGGCCGCGCGGGGCGCGACGGCGACCCCGCCCTCGCAAAATTGTTTTGGGGCGCGGAGGACTTCGCCAAGGCGCGTCAACGGATCGGCGAGGTCGAGGAGGCGCGCCGCCCCGGCGAGCGCGCTCGATTGACCGCCCTCGGCGCGTTGGTCGAGACCGCGGGATGCAGGCGGGCGGTGCTCCTCCGCCATTTCGGCGAGAGTCCGCCAGAGCGATGCGGCAATTGCGACAATTGCCTCAATCCGCCCGCGGCGGTCGACGCGACCGAGATCGCGCGCAAACTGCTGTCGGCGGTTTATCGCACTGGGCAGAGCTTCGGCATCGGGCATATCGAGGCGGTGCTGACGGGCGCCGCCAACGACAAGGTGATGAAGGCGAAGCACGACGCACTGTCCGTCTTCGGCATCGTCGAGGGCGAGGATGCGGCGCTGATCCGTCCCGTGGCGCGCGCGTTGCAACTGCGCGGGACGCTCGTGATGACCGACTATGGCGGCTTGAGCCTCGGCCCTGACGCGCGCGCGATCTTGAAGGGCGACGCGTCGGTCGAAGTCGTTCTGCCTCCGAAGCGCGAGCGGCGGCGGCGGGGGACAACGATCGCCAATCCGGTCGGCGACCCGCTGTTCGAGGCGTTGCGCGACTGCCGCAGGTCGCTCGCGGCGGAGGCGCAGCTGCCGCCCTATGTGATCTTCCACGATTCGACGCTCAGGGAGATGGCGGCGGCGCGGCCCGCGAGCCTCGACGCGATGGCGCGGATCACCGGCGTCGGGCGACGTAAACTCGAAGCCTATGGCGAGGCGTTCCTCCGCGTCGTAAGAGCGCATTGATGTTCAGGAAGCTCGACGACAGCATTTCGGTCGCGCCGCAGATCGGCGTCAGCGACGTCGCCGAGGCCGCGCGGCAGGGCTTCAAGGCGATCGTCAACAACCGCCCCGACGGCGAAGCGCCCGACGAACCGCAAGGCGACGAGATCGAAGCGGCGGCACGCGCGGCAGGCCTTTCCTATTGGGCGATCCCGGTCACGCATTCGGGTTTCTCCACCGGACAGATCGACGCGATGACGGATGCGATGACGGAAGAAGGCCCGGTGCTCGCCTATTGCCGCTCGGGCACGCGCTCGACATTCCTTTGGGCATTGGCCCGCGCACGCGCAGGGGATGATAGTGCCTCGCTTGCGGCGAAGGCGAACGCCGCGGGCTATGGCCTGTCGCCGATCGCCGCGCTGATCGAAGGGGTCGCGCCTCAATGAACTGGGCGATGCTCCTTGGGTCGCTCGCCGCCGTGCTGCTTCTCGCCGGCGCGGCCTGGGTGCTCGGGCTCGGCGGCGCAAGCCTCGCGGATGAGGATGAGGCCAAGATCACCGCCGAGGCGCTGGTGCCCGGATTCGAGGCGCGCGCCGCGACGCTCGATCCGTCGCGCGAGGCGGCCGAGGTGACGGGCTCCGATGGCCGCCGCCTGCGCGTCCGGCGATTAGGCGCGCGCTTCGTCGCCGAGGACACCGCATGACCAAGCTCCCCAATCCGGTCGATTATGCGGTTCCGGCCTTCGTCCTGCTGGTCTTCGTCGAGATGCTCGTCGCGCGAGTACGCGACCGGCGGCGC
>JACDGO010000469.1 GCA_013821585.1 Sphingomonadaceae bacterium | reverse complement strand
GAGCGCGGCCTTCGCGCACCACGCCCTCGGCGCGCGCGCTCCCGTCGCGCCACGCAGCGCGACCGGCGGCCGTTAGCTCGTTGATCCCGGCCGCATCGACGGGAAGTCCCGGCGGCGTCGCCGGGCCGCCGAACAGCCGGTCGTGGAGCGCATTGGTCGCGACCAAGCGGCCGCCGCGATCGGTGATCGCGACCGCGACATCCTCGTTCTCCATCGCCGCGCGGACCAGCGACCAGTCGGTCTCGCGTTCGACCGCAGCATGGCGCGGATAGAGACGCTGGAACATGAACATCAGCGCGGCGATCGCGAACGCCGAAGCCGCGAACGCCGCACCGATCAGCGGCTTTCCGGTCACGCGCAGGATCAGCCACGCGGACGCGAGCGCGGCGAGCACGACGAGCGCACCCGCGAGCCGGTCGGCCGTGCGCGCGTTGCTCCCCGTCATCCGCGATCCCTGAGCAGCCGCGCCGCCTCGCGCTTCCAGTCCTTTTCCTTCTCGTGCTCGCGCTTGTCGTGGTGCTTGCGGCCCTTGCCGAGCGCGAGCTCGACCTTGGCGCGGCCGCGGCCGTTGAAATAGATCGACAGCGGGACGAGCGTCATCCCTTGGCGCGCGACCGCGCCGTGGAGCTTGGCGATCTCGCGCTCCTTGAGCAGCAGCTTTCTCGGTCGTTTGGGCTCGTGATTGTGGCGGTTGCCGTGGCTGAACTCGGGAATGTTCGAGTTGATCAGCCAGATCTCCTCGTCCTTCACTTCGGCATAGCTCTCTGCGATAGACCCCTCGCCGAAGCGCAGCGCCTTCACTTCGGTCCCGGTCAGCGCGATCCCCGCCTCGAAAGTGTCCTCGATCGCATAGTCGTAGCGCGCGCGCCGGTTCTCGGCGACGACCTTGCCCTTGTCGAACGCGGGCGTTTGCGGGCGGGGCATCAGAGCAAACCGGCGATCCCGAGCGCCGCGTCCACCGCCGCCCGCGACGACGCTGACGGCGGGGTCATCGGAAGGCGCAGCTCGCCAGTCACCCCCTCCAATACCCGCGCCAGCGCATATTTCGCCGGACCCGGTGAGGCGTCCGAAAACAATGTCGTATGAAGCGGATAGAGGCGGTCGTTCAGCGTTAGCGCGAGGTCGTAATCGCCCGCCGAACATGCCGCCTGGAACTCCGCGCACAGCTTCGGCGCGACGTTAGCCGTAACCGAGATGCACCCCACGCCCCCCGCCGCGTTGAACGCCAGCGCCATGTCGTCGTTGCCCGAAAGTTGGCAGAAGTCCGCGCCGCAACCGAGGCGGTGGGCGGTGATGCGCGCGAGCGCGCCCGACGCGTCCTTGACGCCGACGATGCCCGGGAGGCGGCTGAGCTTCGCCATGGTCTCGGGCAGAATGTCGGTCACGGTGCGCGCGGGCACGTTGTAGACGACGATCGGCAGGTCGTTGCGGCGCGCCAGATGGTCGTAATGCGCGACGATCCCGTCCTGGTTCGGCCGGTTGTAATAGGGCGCGACGACCAGCGCCGCCGCCGCCCCGGCGTCCTTGGCGAAGTCCATGTGCCGCGCCGCGGTCGCGGTGTCGTTCGATCCGCAGCCGGCGATCACGGGCACGCGCCCCGCCGCCTGCTCGATGCACAGTTCGATGACGCGATAGTGCTCCTCATAGGACAAGGTCGCGCTCTCGCCCGTCGTCCCGCAGGGGACGAGGGCCGACGATCCCTGCGCGATCTGCCAGTCGACGAGGCGGCGAAAGCTGTCCTCATCGACGCGGCCGTCGCGGAACGGCGTCACCAGTGCCGGAATCGAGCCGGAAAACATGAAGTTGCTCCTTCACCCCGCGCGCATGCTGCGTATAAGCGCCGCCATGACCGCCGCGAAGCCTGATTTCCCGCCTGATAGGGACGCCCGCCCTTCCCTGTCCAGCATCGCGCGCTGGGCGGTGGCGAGCCTCGCCCTAGCCGCCGCGCCCGCCGCCGCGCAGGATTTGCTCGGCGCGCAGCCGACGCGCTCGCTCACGACGCCGAGCAGCGCCGGGCTCGCGTCGGCGATCGCCGAATGGAGCGCGCTGCGCCAGACCGAATCGCTGCCGTTCGCGTCCTATGCGAGCTTCCTGACGGCGCATCCTGGCTGGCCGGGCGAAGCGGCGCTGCGCAAGACCGCCGAACGCGCGCTGAGGCCCGATAGCGTCTTGCCGATGCAGGTGATCGGCTTTTTTCGCCAGTTTCCGCCGCAAACGCCGACGGCCTGGCTGCGCTACGCCGAAGCACTCGACGCGACCGGCCAGCGGAGCGCGGCGCGCGACGCCGCGCGGCGGGCGTGGACCGGCGGTGCGCTGTCGATCGACGACGAAACGCAGCTCGTATCGCGCTTTTCCGACGCGCTTTCGCGCGAGGATCAGGATGCGCGGATGGAGCGGCTGTTGTGGAGCCGGTCGACCGGCCCGGCCGCGCGCCAGCTGTCGCTGACCAGCGCGCTGCGCCGGCCGCTCTATGACAC
>JACDGO010000468.1 GCA_013821585.1 Sphingomonadaceae bacterium | reverse complement strand
CCCCAGCGGCGGTGGCCCCGGTGGCGGCTTCGGCGGTCCGGGCGGCGGCGATTTCGGCCGTGCGCGCCTTCAGCTCGGGCTGTTCCACACCTGGCGCTTCCGCGACACGGTGCTGATCCGCCCCGGCCTTCCCGAGCTCGACCTGCTCGACGGCGGCAGGATCGGCGCGCGCGGCGGCGCGCCAAGGCATCAGGTCGAGGCGCAGGCCGGGCTGACCAAGAACGGCTTCGGCGCGCGGGTCACCGCCGACTGGATGAGCGCGACGAGCTTGCGCGCCGATCCGCTTGGCGCGCCATCGGCGGACGATTTGTCGTTCGGCAGTCTCACGACGGTCAACCTGCGGCTGTTCGCCGACCTTTCGGCGCAGCGCAACCTGGTCAAGGACATGCCGTGGCTGCGCGGCTTTCGCCTGCGCCTGTCGGTCGACAATCTGTTCGACGCCCGCCCGCGCGTCCGCGACGTAAGCGGCCTGACCCCGCTCGGCTTCCAGCCCGATCTGCTCGACCCCCTCGGCCGCACGATCACGCTCTCGATCCGGAAGCAGTTCCGCTAGAGAACTTCGGCAAGCAGCGTGTTCGCCCTCGGCCCGTCCCAGTCCATCGCGCCCGCGATACGCCAGACTTCCTTGCCGTCCTTGTCGTAGAGCACCGTCGTCGGCAGCATCCCGCCGCCGATCACTGTCGAGAGACCGTTTTCCGGATCGAGCGACGGTTTCAGATGCGTGAAGCCGCGCGCGCGCCACCATGGGTCGACGACGGGCTTGCCCTGAATGTCCTGGCTGACGGTCAACACGACAAGCTTGCCGTCTCCGCGGCTGGCTAGGCGATCGAGCGAAGGCATTTCCTTGACGCACGGGCCGCACCACGTCGCCCATAAATTGAGCAGCACTGGCTTGCCCCTGAACGCCGAAAGCGTCGTCTTCGCGCCGTCGGGACCGGTGAACGCCGCCTTGGGCATCGCCGCGCCGCGCTGGGCGATGTCGAGCGCGCCCGCCGCCTCGGGCATCGCGGAGTTCGAAGCCGTGGCGACGTTCGCTTGCGGGGCTTGCGAGCTTTGCCTATCGCACGCGGCGACGGCGAAGAGCGGGAGAAGGACGATCAGCGCGCGCAAGCCGGACTCCGATCCGATGTGGGGCGGGCGTTTCGGCGAAGGCCCGGCCGCGGTGATGCGCGCGATAAATGCCTCGCTGCCGTTCGACAAGGCGTTGTGGTGGCAGGACATCGCCGGATCGAAGGCGCATGTAGCAATGTTCGGCGCGTGCGGGATCGTTTCGGCCGAGGATGCGGCCATCATCGCCGACGGGCTCGATCGTGTTGCCGCCGAATATGAGGCGAACGGCGTTCCCGACGACGGGAGCCATGAGGACATCCACATGGCGATCGAGGCGCGGCTCGCCGAATTGATCGGGCCGGTCGCGGGGCGGCTACACACGGCACGGAGCCGTAACGATCAGGTCGCGACCGACTTCAAGCTCTGGGTCCGCGACGCGATCGACGCGGGCGACCGGTTGTTGAAAAAGCTGCAAAGCGCGTTGCTCGACCGAGCGGAAGAGCACGTTGACGCGGTGATGCCCGGCTTCACCCATTTGCAAAGCGCGCAGCCGGTGACGCTCGGCCATCACCTGATGGCCTATTTCGAGATGATCGCGCGCGATCGCTTGCGGTTCGCCGGCGCGCGCGCGCGCCTGAACCTGTGCCCCCTAGGCAGCGCGGCGCTCGGGGGCACCGGCTTTCCCATAAACCGCGCGATGACAGCCGAGGCGCTCGGCTTCGACGGCCCGACCGCGAACTCGCTCGACGGCGTTTCCGACCGCGACTTCGCGATCGAGTATCTGACGGCGGCGGCGCAATGCGCGCTGCACCTGTCGCGCCTCGCCGAGGAGATCGTGATCTGGGCGTCGCAGCCCTTCGGTTTCGTCGAGCTGCCCGACGCCTGGTCGACCGGCAGCTCGATCATGCCGCAAAAGCGCAACCCCGACGCGGCCGAACTGGTGCGCGGCCATGCCGGGCGGATCATCGGCTGCATGACGAGCCTGATGGTGACGATGAAAGGCCTGCCACTCGCCTATTCGAAGGACATGCAGGACGACAAGCAGCCGGTATTCGAGGCGCACGACCTGCTCGAACTGTCGCTCGCGGCGATGACCGGAATGGTCGCGGTGCTGACCTTTCGCACCGATCGGATGCGCGAGCTCGCCAAGACCGGCTTCTCGACCGCAACCGACCTCGCCGACTGGCTGGTGCGCGAAGCGGGCGTGCCGTTCCGCGAGGCGCATCATATCACCGGGCGCGCGGTCAGGCTCGCCGAGGAGCGCGGCTGCGGCCTCTCCGATCTGCCGCTCGATGCGCTCCAGAGGATCGATGCAAGGATTGGCGCGGGCGTGTTCGATGTGCTGTCGGTCGATGCGTCGGTCGCGAGCCGGACAAGCCATGGCGGAACCGCGCCGGTCAGGGTAAGGGAAGCGATCGCGGCGGCGCGCGC
>JACDGO010000467.1 GCA_013821585.1 Sphingomonadaceae bacterium | reverse complement strand
CGGCCGCATCTTCGACGCCTTCGGCTTCGATCGCTGCATGTGGGGCACCGATTGGACCCGAGCGGTCGAGTTGTTGACTTACGAGCAGGGTGTGGAGGCGTTCCGCGCCAATGACGCTCTGTCCGAAAGCGACCGCGCCGCTCTTATGGGTGGCACATCGCAGCGGGTCTATAACTGGTCGCCATCGCCAGTTTGATCCGCCACTAGACCATGATCGTCCGAGGTTAAACCCTTTATCATGATCGTCCGAGGTTAAACCCTTTATGACGTTCGATCATGGTCTAAGCCGAGCTTCCCTCTTGCCGATCCTATCAAACCGGCGGAGGTGCTAGGAATATGCCCTGGTAGCCATCCAAAGCGTGGCCATGTAATCACTGATTTGTGATTTGTACCAGGACGCCGGACCGCCTTCAACCAGGCCATGTATATTGAAGCCGTCCCAAACCGGAACTCGCCCCCCGCCGTCCTGTTGCGCGAAACCTTCCGCCAGAACGGCAAGATCCATAAGCGCACCCTGTGCAACCTTTCGCACTGGCCGATCGCCCACGTCGAAGGCCTGCGCGGCGTGCTCAAGGGCGGCACCGTCATCCCCACTGGGCAGGACGCCTTCACCGTCATCCGCTCGCTGCCGCACGGCCACGTCGCCGCCGCCCTTGGCATCGCGCGCAAGATCGGCCTGGACATCGTCCTCGGCCCCGACGCCAACCGCTGCCGCGACTTGGTGCTCGCCATGCTGATCGGCCGCATCCTCGATCCCGTCTCCAAGCTGGCCGCCGCACGCGCGCTCTCGCCCGCCACCGCGTCCTCCAGCCTCGGCGAAGCGCTCGGTCTGGGCGACGTCGACGACGATGAACTCTACGCCGGCCTCGACTGGCTGCTGACGCGCCAGCCTGCCATCGAGGCTATCCTGGCCAAGCGCCATCTCACCAACGGCAGCCTCGTGCTCTATGACGTCTCGTCGAGCTACATGCAGGGCCGTTGCTGCCCCCTTGCCAAGCGCGGCTACAGCCGCGATGGCAAAAAGGGCACGCTGCAGATTGTCTACGGCCTGCTTTGCGCACCCGACGGCTGCCCGGTCGCCATCGAGGTGTTCGACGGCAATACCGCCGATCCAACGACCCTGGCGCCACAGATCGAGAAGCTGAAGCAGCGCTTCCACCTTGATCACGTGGTGCTGGTGGGCGACCGCGGCATGATCACGCAAGCGCGCATCACCGAGGACATCAAGGCAGCCGGCCTGGACTGGATCACCGCGCTGCGCGCGCCGGCGATCAAGGACCTGCTGAACAGCGGCGCCTTGCAGCTCACGCTGTTCGATCAACGCGACATGGCAAGCATCACTGCCCCTGATTTTCCCGGCGAGCGGCTGATCGTCTGCCGCAACCCTGAACTTGCCGCCGAACGCGGCCGCAAGCGTGACGAGTTGCTGGCGGCGACGGAGAAAGACCTTGCTCGCATCAAGGCCGCCGTAGGGCGCCAGCGCGATCCGCTGCGCGGCACCGCGGCAATCGCGCTGGCGGTCGGCGCGGTGATCAACAACCACAAGATGAAAAAGCATTTCGACCTGGCGATCACCGACACCGCCTTCGGCTTCACCCGCAAGACCGCCGCGATCGCCGCCGAGGCAGCCAGTGACGGGATCTATGTCGTGCGCACCAACCTAGCCGAAGCGACGCTGGGCGATGCCGACACCGTGCGCAGCTACAAATCCCTGGCCCTAGTGGAGCGCGCCTTCCGCTGCATCAAGACCGTCGATCTGCATGTCCGCCCGGTGTATCACTGGCTGGCCGAGCGGGTTCGGGCGCACGTGTTTCTGTGCATGCTGGCCTACTACCTCGAATGGCACATGCGCCAGAAGCTGGCGCCTATGCTGTTCGACGACACGCACAAAGAGGCGGCCGAGGCGCAGCGTCGCAGCGCGGTGGCGCCGGCTCAGCGCTCGAAGACCGCGGTCAAGAAGCAGACAACCGGGCTGACCGAGGACGGCCTGCCGGTGCATAGCTTCCGCTCGCTGCTGGCCGACCTGGCGAGCTTGGCGCGTAACACCATCACCACCGCGATCACGCCGCTCTACCCGATGACGGTGCTGACCCGCCCGACGCCGATCCAGCAGAAAGCGTTCGATCTGCTGGGGATCAGAATGTAGCCAGTAGCCGAGGCCAAATTCAGCGGATCATCATGCTGTTTCAGTGGGTTATGTCTTATCAAAGAGGGAAGCTCGGCCTAACGCGCGCGATCGGTTCGATCGCGGCTACCCGAACATCGAGCTGCTCGTCTCGTAGTCCATTCCAGAAACCATCATTCGTGGAGGCTATCAGAAACGCATCGACCACCTTTGGGTCGAACCACGTGCCGGCCCGCCGACGCACTTCCGCCCGCGCGGCAACCGGGCCGCCCACGGCGTTGAATACATCGGCGACCTGGGCCAACAAGGCGATACGGCTGTTGAGCGGGATCGCCTCGCCTTTCGCTGCCGTAGGC
>JACDGO010000466.1 GCA_013821585.1 Sphingomonadaceae bacterium | reverse complement strand
CCCTTCGCGTCCGCGCGCCCGAAGGCGGTCAGGATTTGCCGTAAGCTATTGCGGCAATCGGGCTTTGAACGCGCTCCAGTCGGCGAGCGTGCGATCCAGCGCCGCCGAAGCTTGGACATAGCCGCTGCGTGCGTCGGGGCTGGGATCGGCGTCCGCGTCGTCGACCGCCGTCCGCAGCCTGCCCAGCGTTTGGGAGAGGAATGTCAGCGAAGTCAAAGACTTGGGAGGGCTGGGGGGCGAAGTGCTCGCATCGCCGGTAAGATCGGCGATCGATTGCAGCCGCGCCTCGACCGCGATCAGCGCCGGCCGGTCGGCGCTCGCCGCCCGGACGATCGCGGCCTTCAGCGCGACGTCGATCCTGGTCGCGTCCTTCAGCGCGTCCTTCGCGCGAATCTGGTCGACCTCGATTCGGCGCGCGAGCGCGAACTGGCGCGCATAGGCGGCGGGCGGCAGGCTGACGCGCGGATCGGGGCGGACCTCGAGCGGCTCGCGAACCGTCCGGCCGTCGGCGGTGAGAGCCACGGTATATCGGCCCGGCGGAGCCCAGACTCCCGGTCCTTCGCCCCCCGCCGGCGCATAGCGGAGATCCCAGACGAAGCGGTGCGGGCCGATCGTCGCGGCGGGCGGCGCAGGCGTGACGATCCATTCGGGAGCGGCGTTAATCTTGGTCAGGTCGACGGGAGGCACCGGGTCGCTGCTACGGAAGCGGCGGATGACGGTGCCGCGGCTGTCGCTAACGGAAATCTCTACCGGTGTCCCCGGCGCCGTGGCGAGGACATAGTCGATGTAAGCGCCGTCGGGCGGGTTGGGCGCCATCGGCTCGTCCTTGGGCTTGGGCGTGCCGGTGAAGCCCGGCGGCCGCGCGCGGACGGCGGCGGCGGGGGTGAACATCCGTGTTACGTTGCGCGGATCGGCGGCGAGTTCGCGCAAGGGAGCGATGTCGTCGAGGATATAGAAGCCGCGGCCATGCGTCGCGATGACGAGGTCGTCGCCGTGGACCTCGATGTCGCGAACCGAGGTGCGCGGCAGGCCGGCCTGCAACGCCTGCCAGCGATCGCCGTCGTCGAAGGATACGAAGGCGCCGCGCTCGGTCCCCGCATAGAGCAGCCCCCTTCGCACCGGATCCTCCCGGACGACATTGACGCTGTTGAGCACGCCGCCGTCGGCCAGCCCGCGAACAATCGACGTCCACGTCTTGCCGCCGTCATGCGTGCGCATCGCGTAAGGCTCGAAATCGTCGAGGCGGTGGCGGTCGATGGCGATATAGGCGGTTCCGGCGTCGAAGCGCGACGGCTCGACCGTCCCGATCTTCGACCATGCGGCAAGGCCGGAAGGAGTCACGTCGCTCCAGTGTGCGCCGCCGTCGCTCGTCCTCCAGACGAGGCCGTCGTCGGTGCCCGCCCAGATGTCGGCAGCGGCGATCGGCGATGGCCCGATAGCATAGACCACGCCTTTTCTCACTCCGTTGCCTTCGTCATCTGCCGCGGTCGCGGGGTCCAGATTGGCGGGAACCCCTGGCGCCGGACGCGTCAGGTCGGGACTGATCGGCCGCCAGTGCTCGCCACCGTCGGCGGTGCGAAAGATGCGCTGGTTGCCGAAATAGAGCGCATGGTCGCGCTTGCCGAACACCAGCGGCAGCGTCCATTCGCCACGATAGTGATCCGCGAGCGCGAGCGTCGGATCGACGCTGCGCGTCTGGCCGGTCCTGAGGTCGAGCTTGTCGACGCGCCCGCCGAAGACAATGTCGGGATCGTCGGGATCGGGGGCGATATTGTCGCTCTCGCCGCCCGCGGTGACTTCGTGGAACGCGCTGATGTCCACGCCGTCGGTGCCCCAGGTCCGGCTCGACACCCCGGCCGCGCCCGAGTCCTGCTGCGCGCCGTAAACGCGGTAGGGAAAGCGGTTGTCCGTCGAGACGTGATAGAATTGCGCCGTCGGTTGGTTGAACCACGAGCTCCAGGTCTTTCCTCCGTTCAGGGACACCAGCGCCCCCTGATCGACACCGAGGATGCGCCGCGCCGGATCGGCGGGGTCGATCCATAGGCTGTGGAAATCGTCGCCGGTCGGGTCGCCTTTCGTCGGGATGAAGGTACGGCCGCCGTCGCTCGACTTCAGGACGATGGTGTTGAGGACCGTGACGGCATCGGCGTCGTTCGGCTCGACGGCCAGCTCGCCGAAATACCAGCCGCGCTGCCAGATGCGCTTGTCCCCGCTGGTTCGGGACCAGTTCGCGCCGCCGTCGTCGGAGCGGTAGAGGCCGCCGCCGTTCGTCGCGTCGATCAGCGCATAGACCCGGTTCGGCGCCCCGCGCGATACGGCGAGGCCGATGCGGCCGGGGGCGGCGGGAAGGCCGTGCCCGTTTATGGCTTTCCACGTCCGGCCGCCGTCCAGCGATTTGTAGAGCCCGCTTCCGGGTCCGTTCGAAGGCGGATAGACGCTCCAGGGCGGTCGCCGGGTCTGCCACAACGCGGCATAGACGATATCGGGA
>JACDGO010000465.1 GCA_013821585.1 Sphingomonadaceae bacterium | reverse complement strand
ACGCAAAATCGGCATGGTCCGGGCCGCTCAGCCGGTCGCTCGCGCCGATCGTGGCGAGATAGCGCGCGACAGCGCGATTGCCCGACAGCACGAGATGGTTGCCATTGTCGATGACGCGGCCGAGCTGCGCGTCGTGATAGCTGCGGCAGCGACCGCCCGCCTGCGTGGCGCTCTCGGAAAAGTCGACCGCGAAACCAGCGCGCGTGAGCTCGACGGCGGCGGACAGCCCGGCCATCCCCGCGCCGATCACGCGCGCGCGTCCGCTCAACGCAGCAGCCACAGCCGCGCGACGGTGAAGATCAGCGCCGCCTTGTTGACCCTGATCCGGGTGCGCGGCGGCGCCCAGCCGATCGTCTCCATCCGGCGCAGGATCGGGGCATAAACGGCCGCCATCAGCCGCGGCGCGATGAGATGGCCGCGTGGGCGCTTCGCGAGGATGGCCTGCGCCTTCGCGAAGTGCTCGCGCGCGATTTTGGCGAGCTCGCGGCACGGCGCGTCGAGCCGCGGATCGGCGGCGACGGCCAGCGGCTCGGACAGGGCAATCCCCGCGCGCTCCAGATGCTCGCGCGCCAGATAGACCCGTCCGATCGCGGCGTCCTCGTCGATGTCGCGCAGGATGTTGGTGAGCTGCAACGCGCGGCCGAGGTGATGCGCGAGCGCGAGGCCGGGCGCTTCGTTCATGCCGAAAATCCTGACAGACAGCCGCCCCACCGCGGACGCGACTCGATCGCAATAGAGATCGAGCGTCGCGAACGGCGGCCAGCGGATGTCGGCGGCGACGTCCATCGCCATGCCATCGATCACGGCGAGAAAGTCGGCCTTATCGAGCGCGAAGCGCCGGACGGGTTCGGCGACAAGCGTGGCGCGTCCGGGGTCGCGCCCGGCGTAGAGCGACTCGATGTCCGCGCGCCACGCGTCTAGCGCGACCGCCCGGTCGGCCCGCGCGCCCTCCTCGTCATCGGCGATGTCGTCGACCGCGCGGCAAAAGGCGTAGACCGCATACATCGCCTCGCGCTCGACCTTGGGGAGCACGCGCATCCCCGCGTAGAAGGAGCTCCCCGAAACCTGCGCCTGCAGCGCGGCGGGAGTCGTGTTCGGGTTCATGGCCGCCCCGCCAGGCGCGACAGCGCCGCCAGCGCCCCGAGGCCGAGCGCCTCAGGCGCACGGTGATGGACGCGCTGCGAGAGCGGGTCACGAAACTTCAGGCGCTTCGTGAGGCTGACGGCGAGCCGGTGGATGATCGCAACCTCGATACCCAGCCGCCGGTCGCGGATTTGCGCGGCGAACCCAGCGGATTCGCCGAGCAGCGCTTCGCAACGCGCCGCGAGCGCGACGATCACCGAGCGTAAGGCGGGCGTCGCGCATGGACGCCCAAGATTGGCGACCGACGCACCCGCTACTTCGAGCATGTCGAGCGGCAGATAGACCCGGTCGAGCGCGCGATAGTCCTTCGCGCAGTCCTGGAGGTGATTGATGACCTGGAGCGCGGCGCACAGCGCGTCGGAAGCGGGCCAGGTCGCGCGATCCTCGCCGTGAACGTCGAGGACGTAGCGCCCGACCGGCATCGCCGACAGGCGGCAATAGTCGATCAGCGCATCCCATGTCGGGTAACGCGAGACCGTGCAGTCCTGCTCGAACGCCGAGATCAGATCGAGCGCGTGGCGCGCGTCCAGCCCGCGCTCCGCGAGCGTTTCGCGCAAGGCCATTGCCTCGACGTTTGCGTCGCGCTCTCCGGTCAGCGTCAATCGCATCGCGCCGAGCAGCGCCAGCTTTTCGGGCGCGGTCGCCGTCTCGCTGTCGGCGACATCGTCGGCCGCGCGCGCGAAGCGGTAGAACGCCATCACCGGCGCGCGGTGCGCGCGTTTCAGGAGGATCGACGCGACGGGGAAATTCTCGTCCCTATGGCTCTTGCCCGAGGCGAAGCCGGCGGCGGTCGCGGTCATGCCCGAAGGCCCGCCTGCGCGCGGCCCTTCCACATGCCGCCGCGTGCCCGCGAATGATCCCAAGCGGACAGGATCGTGCATGCGGCATAGAAGGAGGCGATTCCCGGCAAAGCAGCCCCCCACAACGGCGATCGGCGATAGAAACGCAACATCGGCTGAAACGCGAGCGCCATCAAGAACCATGCGGCGATGCCGGCCCCCTGAGCGTAGCCCCGTCCGAACACCGCGAGCAAGGGCGGCGCGAGCCAGGTAAGCGCGAGACCGCAAACCGTGCCCGCGAGCAGGACCGGCGAATAGCCGAGCTGCGCATAGGCCGATCGCACGATCATCGCCGCGACCGATCGCGCACTGTCATAACGGCGGATACTGACCGCGCGGTCTGTCAGCCCCAGCCAGATCGCGCCTTGCGTCTTCATCAGCCCCCCGAACGCGCAATCGTCGATCAGCGCGCCGCGCACGGCGGCGATGCTCCCCGCGCGTTCCAGCGCCCGGCGCTCGACCAGCATGCAGCCGCCCGCCGCCGCGCCGCGCCCGCGCGTCCGGCGGTT
>JACDGO010000464.1 GCA_013821585.1 Sphingomonadaceae bacterium | reverse complement strand
AGCAGGGGCTGCGCGCGCTCGCGCAAGGAAATCCCGGGCGCGCCGTGGCGATGCTCACCCGCGCCGCGGGCGCCGATCCCTCGGACGCCACGATCGCGAGCGACCTCGCGCGCGCCACGCGCGTCCGCGACGCGCTCCGCGGCGGGCGCTGAGCGAAACTACGGTCCCTTAACCTCGACGCGCTACGCACGCGTCCGGGACAGACGAAATGGAACGCATGACCGGCATCGGCCGATACAGGATCGAAACCGCGATCGGCGAGGGCGCGATGGCGATGGTCTGGCGCGCGTTCGATCCGGCGGTCGGACGGCGCGTCGCGATCAAGACCTTGCGCCCCGAACTCGCGCGCAACGCCGACTATGTCCGCCGCTTCCTGCGCGAAGCGCGCGCGGCGGGAACGCTGTCGCATCCCAATATCGTCACGATTTTCGACGTCGGCGAGCATGCCGGGCAACCCTATATCGCGATGGAGCTGCTCGAGGGGCGGACGCTCGACCAAGTTCTCGCCGATCGCGGACGTTTGCCCGCGGTTCAGGTTCTTCGGATCGCGATCCAGCTCGCCGAC
This sequence comes from Sphingomonadaceae bacterium, assembly GCA_013821585.1. Lineage (GTDB taxonomy): Bacteria > Pseudomonadota > Alphaproteobacteria > Sphingomonadales > Sphingomonadaceae > Sphingomonas_O. Next base: position 1,929 of record JACDGO010000464.1, on the reverse strand, counting down.
GCGCTGGCCTTCGCGCACGCGGCGGGCGTCGTTCACCGCGACATCAAGCCGGCCAACGTTATGCTCGCCGACGCTGACGCCGGCGCAAGGGTCAAGATGCTCGATTTCGGCATCGCCCGGATGACCGAAGTCGACGGCGAGCGCACGCAGATCGGCGAAGTGCTCGGCTCGCCGCGCTACATGAGTCCCGAGCAGGCGCTGGGGCAGCCGGTCGACGGCCGCACGGACCAGTTCGCGCTCGGCGTGCTGCTCTACGAGCTGATCACCGGCCGCACGGCGTTCTCGGCGACGACGATCGCGTCGCTCGCGCTTCAAATCGTCCGCGATCCGCCCGAATCGATCGTCCTCCACGCGCCCGATTGCCCGCCGGGGCTACGCCGGATCGTCGAAAAGCTGCTTGACAAGAATCCCGATCGCCGCTTCGCGACCGGGAGCGATCTCGGCGACGCGCTCCGCCGCGAAGAAGCGATGCTGTCGCGCGCGAGGCCGAAGCGGGCGCGGCGCAAGGTGCCGATGACGTTCTGGTTACCCGCCGCCGCGACGTGCGCGATGGCGTGCCTGCTCGTGCCCGCCGGGCTCTGGTTCGCCGCGCGCGACGCCGGGGCGATGCGGCGTCTCGCCGAGAATTCGGGCCGGTCGATGGCGGCGTTTGTTGCGAGCAATGTCGCGCTGAAGACGGTCGAGAATTCGGCGCTGCCGCACGACGGGCAGGACTGGCTGCCGGTGCAGTCGTTCGTCGACGCCGCGGTGCGCGGCGCGAACGTCCGCCACATCACGCTGTCCGATCGCGATGGCCTGATCCGCGCGGCGGATCGCATGGAGTTTCGCGGGCAGCAGCGATCGCGCGCCGAGGATGCGCTGATCGGCGGCGGCGACCTTCAGGTGAGCGCGCCGATCGTCTATGCCGGGCGGCCCTTCGGCGCCGTGGACGTCGCATTCAACGGAGCCGAACTCGACGCGGCGCAAGCCGATGCGCGGCGAATGCTGGCCGGACTTATCGCGACGATCCTCATGGCAACCGCCGGAATTGCCTGGGCAGCCGCAGCAGTCGCGCGGCGGGCGACGCGCGCGAAGGCGCCCGCGGCCGGGCAAACAAGCTCTCCCGCGCGCGTTGCATCGCCCGAGCCCGCCGGGATCGAAGCCGTTCCACGCGAACAGGCGGCGGCGTGAGCGCGCCGACATATCTGCTCGAACTCGACGCGGCCGCCGGCCATCCGGCGGAGCGACGCACGCTGCGCGCCGGTGCGCTGACGATCGGACGCGATCCGGCGTCCGGCTGGGTTGTCGAGGAACCCGGCAAGCGCCTGTCGCGCACGCATTGCCGGCTGGACGCAAGGCCGGACGGCCTGTTCGCCACCGACCTCAGCGCGAACGGCACGTTCGTCAACGACTCCGAAACGCCGATCGGAACGGGAACCGCCGCCCGCCTCGTCGAAGGCAACTGGCTGCGCCTCGGCGGCCGGCGCATCGCCGTCTCGGTCGAGCGCGTGGCGATCCACGCGACCGAGCCGCACGGCGAGAGCGACATTCTCGCCGCGTTCTGCGCGGGCGCGGGACTCGATCCGTCGGTGTTCGCCGCGCGCGACATGCTCGACGTGATGGAGGAGCTCGGCGGCATCTACCGCGAGATGCTCGCCGGGCTGTGCGCGCTGATGCAGGCGCGCGCGGCGGCGCGCGCCGATCTCGCGCTCGACGGCACGACGCTTCATGCCGGCGGCAACAATCCGTTCAAATGGGCGTGCGCGGCGTCGCTCGCGCGCGACCTGCTCGACGCGAAATCGGCCGGCTATCTCGACGGCGCGCGCGCCGTGAAGGCGTCGTTCGAGGATCTGACCGCGCACCACGCCGCGCTCGCGAGCGCACTGCCCGCCGCCGCGCGCCTCGCGCTCGATGCGGTGAAGCCTGAGGCCATCGAACTCGCCACCGGGC
>JACDGO010000032.1 GCA_013821585.1 Sphingomonadaceae bacterium | reverse complement strand
GGGTATGACCCTTAGCGTCATTCCAGACCGGTAGAGCAGCCGGGGCATGATCGTCGCGATCAGCCAGTTTCGATCGCGTGAGCGGGGCGGCAAAGCCATTGTCCGTCCGTCGATGCTGACAATGCCGGCATTATCCGGCGCCTGATGCTTGGTGAGGTCGGCGATCTCAAAAACGCGTTCCGCTATGCTGTGAAGATCGCAGCGGGGGAAGGGGGTATCGGCCGCCTCGTGCACCTGTCGCCATAGCGGTCCAAAATAAGCCAGATCGCCGCTGCCGTATGTTTCAGCTTCAGCGCGATCGTCGAGCACCGTGCGGAGCATATTGAGCGAGGCACGGGCGATGGGATCGCGGATATCCTCGTCGCGACTGATGGCGATGTGGAACACGGCCGCGACCGATATGGGGTCGTTCAGACCCTCGGAAGCGCGGGGAGGGGGGCTGCGCCCCGCGATCCAGTCCTGCACGTCTTCGAGGCGGATGGGCACGCCGGCAAGCCCGGCGATCTGGGCGGCGCCGTCGAGGCGCGATCGTGCGAGGTAAATGTCTGTGCATGCGCTATTTTGCAGGCGGCCATCGAGGCGGCCGAGCACCAGCATTGTATCGGCGAGATGAGGGGTTTTGGGATGGCTCACGGTAGGACGTGATGGCAGGAATGGAAACCAAACTCCACTGTTGGTTTCTCTGTCTGCTGCCACTTAAATAAGGACATGTGATAATTGCACTTATCACGTGTGCACAATTGACGTCTCTTTATAAGGTGCGTAAGCTTGGCGCCGATGGATCACGCCGCGCCCTTTAATGAAAACGCCTTGATTGCGGCGGAGAACCTGGCGTCGGCATCAGCAGCGCTGGCAGACGATCTGTCCTGGGCGGTGGTGAAGATGCGCGCCGACGTGCGCATCATCGTCAACGAGGCGCTGATCGCCGCCTACCAGGCCGCGTCGTCACCCCACAGCATCCGCGCGCTCAAGTCTGATCTCGAGGCATTCGACCTGTGGTGCCGGCGCCACAAGCGGATCGCGCTGCCGGCGACGCCGGAAGTGGTTGCCGATTATATGGATGCGCGGGCGGGGCAGGGGAGCAAGGCCGCCTCGCTAGGGCGCTACAAGGCATCGATCGCCAAGATCCACCAACTGCTCGAGCTCAAGGATCCGACGCCGGCCTCGCTGGTGAAGCTGCGGCTGCAGGCGATCCGTCGTCATCTCGGCACCGCTCAGAAGCAGGCGCGACCGCTGCGATTCAAGGGACCCGTCCGCAATGTCGAGCGCGACGCACCCCGGGGGCTCAATGTCCGGGCGCTCCTCGAAAGCTGCCCAGACGATCTGCCGGGCTTGCGCGACCGCGCGCTGCTGTCAGCGGGCTATGACACCGGGCTGCGCGCATCCGAATTGGTGGCGATCGACATGGAGCATATCATCGAAGCAATCGATCCCGACGCGCGCCTACTGACCATTCTGCGCAGCAAGGGCGACCAGGAGGGGGAGGGGGCTACCGCCTATCTGAGCCCGCGCACGGTTTGCGCAATCGCAGCCTGGACAGAGGCCGCAGGCATCGAAGGTGGGCCAGTGTTCCGCCGCGTGAACGTGCGGCGCTATAAGGCGAAAGCCGCGGTACGTGGACGCAAGATCGACAGCATCTCGGATCGCGAGACTTGGGATCTGCGCAAGACGCTGTCGAAGCCCGCAGTGCCTGCACGGGTCGAACATGATGTGGGGGAGGGGGCTCTCCATCCCGCGTCGGTCGGTCCCATCTATCGATCGATGATCCAGCGGGCGTTCGACTGTGGCGCTCTGGCCGATTTGACGACGGACGATCTGGCGCGGTTGCTCAAGGGGATCAGTGCGCATTCGACCCGGGTTGGGCTCAACCAGGATCTGTTCGCGAGTGGCGAGGACTTGGCCGGGATCATGGATGCGTTGCGATGGAAGTCGCCCCGCATGCCGCTTGCGTACAATCGGAATTTGGCGGCGGAGCAGGGTGCCGCAGGTCGACTGATGGCAAAACTAGAGTAGCCCGTTGCGCACTTTCGTTATCGCTAACATTGGTGGAAAGCGGTATGGCCGCTTCGGGGCGCCAGTCGGAGATTTCGGACTTTGTTCAGGGGCACCTAAAGACGGCAACGCGAGCGCCCCCTGAACCCTGTGGGCTTCTCATCGTAACGAGGTGCAGGCTCGACGATCGATTACAACTGCGCCAAGAGCGCGGACTAAGCACCGTAACCGTCCGCCGTTCTTTTCGACGTCGCCGTGGCAACGCCGACTGCGTTCCCGGTCGCGCGGAAATATTCGAGGAATTGCTCCGCGTCCCCATTGGGCAGTGGGTTCTTCGCTCGTCGACCAAGCAGGAATGCCCCCATCCAATTGCCAGCCCGCTCGTCGAGGCGGCTCGCGTCCTTTGCAGCGAGCAACGTGCTGGCCGCATCCGATCCCGAGCTTTTGGCGAGTTCGTCAGGCGCGAACACCGGCCTCCCTCGCTCCGCCGACTCTGCAATCAGTATGGTTCGGACGCTCCACGCCATTCGTCGTGCCGCCAGCGGCGCGAATATTGCTTTGGCGTGGTCAGTCAGGAACCAGCCCAGGTCCGCCGCTTGTGAAACCTCGTGCGCGTATGATCTCCTTGGTTCGAACGCCTCCTTAATCTGAACAAGCAGCCCGCCCGGGTCGTGCAGCGCCTTCGCTTCGAGTGCGATATGCCCTGCGAAAAGGTCGCCACCTCGCGAGTCTGAGATCATCTTAACCGCCGGATACATGTATAGCGTGACGACGCCGTCGCGTCGCGTCACCACCTCGTCCTCGTCGGTGAGCGCCAGCAGGTCGACGTCCGAGTCCGGCCGTGCGTCGCCGCGGGCCCGGCTGCCAAAGATCGCCAGCGCGCGTGTCGTCATCGGGCAGAGCCGACGTTGCTCACCCCGCCGCTGCCCGTTTCAGTGCCTGCTTCGACAGTCGCCGCGCGACCTCCCGCTCCTGCAGGACTTCCGTCAAGTTTCGCAGCACGAGCGGCTGCTGCACCGGCTGAAGTGCGCCGTTTGGGACGTCGAGCTTGTGCTCGGCGATTAGGTAGAAGGCCAGGCTCAGGCGGCAGGGCACGCGGAGGGTGCCGTCATCCATGCTATGCTCGAGCCGCTGGGCACGCTGCCGATCGTCGTTCAGCCCGGGGTTTGGCTCGAGAATGAGGTCGATCGTGTAGTTCCATTCGAGATCGTTCGCCGGGTCCGCCGCGCGCTGGCCTGCAGCCTTCACCTTGGCAATCCGCCCGAGCGCGTAGTCGCGGAAGTCCTGGTGCTCGGCTGAGTAGGCTCGCACATACCAGCGCTCGGTCGCCGTCGCCATCGCGTGCGGCGAGATCAGCCTGCGCGTCGCCGGCGAGCCGGTCATCGACGAGTATTCGACTTCGATCTGCTGCTGCTCGCGGATCGCGTCGAGGATGCCGGCCAGCACCGCGGGTTGCGTCCTTTGTCGATCGAGGGCGACGACCTCAACGGGCGGCACGGTGTCGAACCACGTGTCCTCGGGACGCAACCAGCCCCGCCGCAACGCAGTGACCTGGAGCAGGTAGCGATCGATGCTTGCGCCTATCAGCGTCGGCTCGAAACGTTCGCCCCGTACGTACGCCTTGCGGGTGGAATCGTAAACTGCGTTGCCAGGAGCCCTCTCTTGGTAGGTCGCGAAGTCGTTCGTGGCCTGCGGAGCCGAAATCCCGAAGACAGCTCTAAGGTCTGAACGCTGCACCCGGCCGGTCCAAAAAAGCCGGAATTCTATGAACTCGAGCCGCCTAAGCACCGTCCAGCGAGGCGTATCGCTCTCGGTCGAAGCCTCAGGACTTAGCTGGTTGCTTTCCTCGTTCACCAATCCACCCTCATACTTAGTTGCCCGGCTAGCCGCCTGATGCTACTGCCTATCGCATGTGGAACGACTCGCGACAATCTCTTCCTGAACTTTGTGGGGACAGCACGCCGCCCGTCCGGCCCTTCCGTGTCCTTAGTCTCGATGGCGGTGGCATGCGGGGCTTATACACCGCTTCATTCCTCAACGACTTGGTCGAACAAGCTGCGCGGCGACGCGGCGTCCCGCTGCTCGACCTCGGTGCCGGCTTCGACCTGATCGCGGGGACGAGCACGGGCGCGATCGTCGCGTGCGCGGTCGCAATGGGCAAGCCCTTGCGCGAGGTCGTCGACCTGTATCGACGTCACGGGAGTGACATCTTCCCGCACCGGATCACCGGGCTTGCAAGCGTGGTGTTCAGGGCGTTCACCGGCGGGCGTTACGTGCGGCGCGGGGACGCCGCGCTTCGCGCTGCGTTGTCAGCCGTGCTGGGCGACGCCACGATGGCCGACGTTTACTGCACGCGCGGCATCTCGCTCGTGGTGCCCACCGTCAAGATGAGTACGCATCACGCCTACGTCTTTAAGAAGACGCGCACGAGCGGGGTCCGCGACGATGGGCAGCGTCTGGCCGACGTTTGCCTCGCCTCGAGCGCGGCGCCGATCTACCGTTCGCTCGCGGCGATAACGGTCGGCGGATCCGTTGGACCCTGCGAGGTTTTCGCCGACGGCGGCCTCTGGGCGAACAATCCCGTCATGGTCGGCTTCGCCGACGCGTTGGCCAACGCCGCTCCGGGACAACCGATCGAGATCTTCTCCCTGGGCACGTGTCCGCGCCCTGAGGGGGAGCACGTCACCGCTGAGGGGGTTCACCGCTCGCTGCCCGGCTGGCGCCTGGGCGCGGACGTGGGTCCGCTGAGCATCGCGGCGCAGGAGTTCGCCTACGACAACATGGCGCGCTTCTTCGCCAAGGCCTTCGTCGAGTGCGGTCGCTCAGTCTCGGTCGTCCGTTTCCCCAACCGTCCCGTGCCAGCCAGCATGATGCCCCATCTCGCGCTCGACGACGCGCGCGTCGTCACGCTCGACCGGCTCGCCCGCCAGGCGAGGACTGACGCCGACATGACATTGAGCGCCTGCGACGACCCACTGAACGGCAACGGCAAGCTAATTGCCCGGCTGCTCGCCAACCTTCCGCCCGCCGAGCTCGTCGACGGAACATTTACATCGGCCCGGATGCCGCAGAAGCAGGAGTCGTAAAAATGTTCGATTGTTCCAACGACGTGCGCGTCTACCATGACGACGAGGTCACGTTACCACAGGCTGAGCGCGACGCCATGCGTGACCGGCGCAAGGCGAACCGTGATCGGCTCCTCAAGGGTCTGAACAAAGCCGGCAATCCGGCGCCGACCGAGTTCGTGGGTCAAGGCAGCTACGCCATGCGGACGATGGTGTGCGACCCCGACTTCGATTACGACATCGACGACGGTGTGTATTTCGACGTAGACGATCTCGTCGGAGGGCGCGGTGCCGAGCTGACCGCGCTCCAGGCGCGCTGGGTGGTGCGCGACGCGGTAGATGACGGCAGTTTCGAGCGCGCTCCTGAGGTCCGAGCTAACTGCGTCCGCATATTCTACAAGAAGGGCTACCACGTTGACATGCCGGTCTACCGGACCGTGACGGTCGGCGACCAAGTCTGGCATGAGTTAGCGTCCTCGAGCGGTTGGCGGCGATCTGACGCGCGCGAAGTGACGAAGTGGTTCGACGATGCTCGCGCGGCAAGCGTCGATGGGCTGCAGCTTCGCCGCCTTGTGCGGATGCTGAAAGCCTTTGCCCGCAGCCGCATGAGCTGGCGGGGATCTTTGCTTTCGGGGTTCGGCATTACGGTGCTTGTCGTTGAGAAGGGGTGGCTCACTGCCCGCGAGGACGTGGCGCTCTATGACACGATGAAGGCTGCAAAGCAGCGGCTCGACTGGAATTTGGTCATTCGGCATCCGGTCACCGCCGGGGACACGATCACGAGCGGTACTGAGGACGCCAAGGCACGTGCGCTGCGCGACAAGCTGGCCGAGGCGCTCAGGTGGCTCGAGCCGCTGTTCGAGCGCAATTGCACACGCAACAAGGCGCTGGCGTGTTGGGACAAGGTTTTCTGCACGACGTTTTTCAGCGAGCGCGGCAATGGGGAGGAGTCGAAACCTTCTTCGACCATCGGCACTTCCGCGGCCCTGATCGGCTTGGGGTCGTCGATGTCCGCGGCAGTGGCGTCGTCGGGCGGGGGGCGCCATGCCTAGGGCAGACGGCGATGGCGGTCAGGGGTTCGGTGCGGCCGTCGTCGAGGTCACGAACCGGCTGCGCGACTTGTTCGGCAGTCGCCAGCATCGCCTGAGCGTTGACGAGCTGCGTTCGACGTACCCGCGGCGCCGCTTCACGGCGGGCTGGCGCATCCGGGTGGAGTTCAGCGACGGCGAATGGCGTCAGCTCGACCTGCTTGTCGCTTCCGCGTTCCCGGTGGCTTACCCGCGCACGGCTCTGGTGGACGGACCGGGCCAACTGGTGTGGCCGCATGTCGAGAGTGACGGGGTGCTGTGCCTGCTCCCGGTTATGGCCGAGGTTGACGTCGAGCGGCCGGCGGACGTCGCGATCGAGCTGCTCGCGCGGTCGGCGAGGCTGATTGAGGAGCTCATTGAGGACACGATCGTTGACCGCGACTTCCGCGAGGAGTTCCTGACCTACTGGTGGTATTCGGCCGGCGCCGCGGCTCGAGTGGTCAGTCTTCTTCGGCCCGAAGGTCCGTCGCGCCCGGCGCGAATGTGGCGCGGCGACGACGGTCTGCTTGTCGTGGGTGAGGATGACGGTTCGCTAATCCGCTGGATCGCTAACCGTTTCCATGACGGTGACGCACCGCGTCGGCTGAGGACGTCACCCGCAGCCTTCGTGTGGCTCCCCGAGCCGCCTTTGCCGTCGGCTTATCCAGTCGTCGGCCGCGATGTCCTCGCCCTCGCCGCAGCCGCTGGTATCGAAGCAGCCGGGCACCTTGCCGATCTCGCCGCCGCGACCCCCGATGAAGTTATCGTCGTTTTCGGTGCCGAGGGTCGCGGTGGTCCGGGTTTGATCGCTACGTCAATGCGGCCGGGGAAGCCGGCGCGCGGGTCGCTACGCGGCGCTTCTGACCCGCGAGCCCGTGGCTTCCGCGCGACGGCGATACCGCCGCTGATCGCCGCATCCCGGACCTTCTCCGACATCGCCGTCGACAAGCTCAATGTTGATCGCGCTGACGCATCCTGGGTGCACGGACGCGGGAAGGATGCGCGGAGTGCGGCGCTGCTTTCGCGGACCGCGATCATCATCGGTTGCGGCTCGCTAGGCTCCTCCGTCGCGATGGCGCTCGCGCGCGCCGGTGTCGGCACCATGCACCTGGTCGATCACGAGACCTTGGCTTGGGCGAACATCGGCCGACATGAGTTGGGTGCCCGATCGATCGGACGAAACAAGGCGATCGAACTGGCGAACACGCTGCGGGGCGACTTTCCGCATCTCGAAGTCTTCGGGCACGCCATAGGCGCGCTGTCGATCATCGACGGTCACCTCGACATCCTTGAGGCGAGCGACTTGGTGATCGCCACCACGGGGAGTTGGGCAGCCGAATCAGCTTTGAACCGGTGGCATACCAGTGCCGGGAAGCCGATGCCGATCATTTACGGCTGGACCGAGTCGCGCGCCGCGTCAGGTCATGCGGTAACGGTCGCTGAAGGTGCCTGCCTTAGGTGCGGAATCGGCCCGACCGGCCGACCGCACTTCGAGGTGACGCAGTGGGATGGCGCAGGGGAAAGCATCGAGGAGCCCGCGTGCGGCAATCATTTTGTGCCGTATGGCCCCGTCGAGCTCGGTGCCGTCGTTGATCTGGTGGCGACCGCGGCACTCGACGCGCTGCTGCAGCCGTCCGGAAATAGCGAGCACCGGATGTGGTTAGGCGAGCAGCGGCACTTATCCGCCGCGGGCGGTCGATGGTCTGCCGCTTTCTTGAAGGACCATCGCGATGCGATAGAAGGCGCGCGTCGCGTTGATCGGGCTTGGCCGGTCGACATTGAGTGCCCCGCCTGCAGATCGGAGGGGCTTCGAAGGGCCGCGTAAACATCATGCTTCTGCTGACCTCTATCGAATCGACCGATGGGCTGAGCGCTAGCCTCAGAGCACCGTTGGGTGATGATCGACCCTGCTCTGGCATAGTCGAGGTCCAAGGAGCCCGACCGATTACTTCGCATCAGGTTGTCGCGGTGGCCAATAATCGAGCGACCGTAAGGGATTGATGTTCAGCGCTTCGAGTCAGCCGCGCAAGGCAACTGAAGGTGACCGCGTCGCGTGTAACCGGTTCATCTCTTCGTCGAACCGAGCCCATAACAGTGGCCCCTCATCCCCAAGCTTCTCTGTATCGCGTTGAAAGCGGTTCTCTTCGTGCACGGCGTCGAGCGGGTTTCGCCAGGGGAAAGCCTCGGCCGTTTCTAGCCAGGCTAGCGTCGCTTCCAGGCGCGACTGGATCATCAAACGCTGTGTGTCCGACAGCTTGTTGCGTTTAGCGTTATCTTGCGCGAACAGGTCAGCCTGACTGCAGCTCATGGCCGTCGCATAGGCCTTCGCGCCCGCGCCGGCAATGGTTGGGACTGGACTGCGAGGGAATAATGCCAAACGGTTGGCGCGGGGACCGCCTGCCCGAGGTCGTCCGATCCATGGCCTCGCGGCCGCGGCACGAGGCGTTGCGGGGCTTGTTGACGGAGTTGCTTCGCGAAGGCTTCGGCGCTGCCTTCAGCGAGTTGGAGCATGAGCGCTACCTAGTCGACAACAGCGGTCGAATCGACGTCGCATGGGGCGCGACCGTCATTGAGCTGAAGAGCGATTTGCGCCGCGAGGAGCGGGACGTCCTCGCGCGTATGCCTGACTATCTGGCCGATGCCGGCCGCCGCAGCGCGGCGGGTCGCACTACCGTCGGCCTTGCAACCGACGGCGCAACTTTGCTTGCGTATACCCTCGATCAAGGTGCGCTCGTGCCGATCGGGCGCTACGAGGTCGAGGTCGCGCATCCCGAGCGGCTGCTGAGCTGGCTCGAGCCACTGCTCGCACCCGTCCCCGAAGTGATGCCGACACAGATCGCGGTTGCGCTCACCTTCGGAAGACACAGCTTGGCCTTCGGCCGCGCGCAGGCGGAGCTTCAACGGCAGTGGGCTGAGGTCGGCGACCATCCCGAAGTGCGGCTGAAGCGCAATTTGTGGGACGGATTGCTGCGCCAAGTCTACGGCGACGACGTCGGCAGCGACTCGCTGTTCCTCCAGCATACCTATCTGACGATCCTCGTTAAGGCGATCGCTGCGCGCGTGCTCGATCTGGCGGTCGATGATCCGGCGGAATTGCTGTCGGGTCGGCTACTCGCGAACGAAGGAATCGTTGGCGCCGTTGAGGCCGATTTCTTTGATTGGCTGCTGCTCGCCGACGGCGGCGGGGACTTGGTGCGCTCGCTGGCAGCGGAAACGGTGCGCTTCCGCCTGCGTGACGTTGAGGTCGACGTGCTCAAAAGCCTTTATGAGAGCTTGATCGACCCGGACGAGCGGCACGATCTGGGCGAATATTACACGCCCGACTGGCTGGCCGCGCGCGTCGTGGCCGCCGCCGTCGAACGACCGCTCGATCAGCGCGTACTCGATCCTTCCTGTGGCTCCGGAACCTTCCTGTTTCAGGCGCTGCGACGACTAATTGCAGCAGGCCGCGAAGCCGGGCTGCCGCCGGCGCAGATCGTTGCCACTTGCGCTGATCGCGTGTTTGGAATCGACGTGCACCCCGTCGCTGTCGCGCTCGCGCGCGTCACTTGGCTACTTGCGCTGGGCGATCTGGTGCAGGATCGCCCGCCGACGCTCAGCGTACCGGTCTACATGGGCGATTCGATGCAGTGGAGCTTGCGCCCGCTCGGCGCATCGGCCGAAGTGCTGGTGGACGTGCCGCCAAACGATCCGCCGCTGCGCATTCCGGCCGGGCTGGCGAGCAATCAGCAACTGTTTGAAGGCGCGCTCGACGAGCTCAACCGTGGGCTCGACACGCTTGCCGAGCCCGAGACGATCCGCGACGCAATCGCCCGTGCCGGCGCCACCGCCGAGGACGCGGCAATGCTGGGTCGAACCTTCGCACAGCTTAAGCAGCTCTATCTCGACGGCCGCAACCACATTTGGACCTTCATACTGCGCAATCTGCTGCGTCCGGTCTGGCTATCGCACCCCGATCACCGCGCTGACGTGCTGATCGGTAATCCGCCCTGGATCGTCTATCGCCACCTGAGCGCAGAGATGAAAGACCGGCTGCGCGAGGCGCTGCAAAGCTACAATCTCTGGGTCGGCGGTAGCCTCGCGACGCATCAGGACATGTTCGCGCTGTTCTGGGCACGCGGCGCCGAACGCTATCTGCGGGAGGGCGGCACGCTCGCGCTGGTGTTGCCCTATGCCGCACTCAACGCGCCGGTGTTCGCCGCTATGCGCGACGGGAGCATGCAGCGCGTGCAGGTTGCGATCACCGGCGGCTGGGGGCTGGAGCGCGTATGGCCCATCTTTGGCGCGCAATCGGGCAGCAGCACGACAAGCACCTGCGTACTGTTCGGCCAGCGCGACCGGGCAGGTCCGCCACCGGCGGAGTTCGATAGGTGGGTGGGCGTGCTGCCCCGGCGCGACGCCAGCGAGGCCGAGGCGACGGGTGCGCTCGATCATGTGCGCGCAGCTTGGCCAAGGCCGCGAACGCTGATTGCCGCCTCGCCCTATCGCAAGCGCTTCCGGCAGGGGGCCAGCCTGAGCCCGCGCCGCTTTTTCTTAGTAGAGCATGCCGCTGTCGGGCGCTTGCAGAGCCGCCGCGATGCGCCGCGGCTGCGCGGCCGTGTCAGTAGCCTGGACAAGCGGCCATGGACCACAGTCGAGCCTCCGGAGGGCCCGGTCGAAAGGGCCTTCGTGCGCCGCATCGCACTCGGGGAATCGGTCGCACCCTATTCGATCCTCGGGCTGACGACAGGTGTGGTGCCGTTGGAGGAGGGAGGGATCCTAACGTCAGCCACGGCGGATGCACGAGGACATCGAGGTCTTGCCGCGTGGCTGCGTGACGCCGAGACGAAGTGGAACCAGCATAGCAACAAGGCGGCCGACGGCTCGCCGCGCGTAGCGCTCGCGCAGTCACTCAACCACCTGCAGAAGCTGACGAACCAGTCCGTAAGATCGCCAATACGCGTCCTCTACTCAAAGGCGGGAACCCGGCTGAGCGCGTGCTGGATCGAGGACGATGACGTGATCGTTGACACGAAGCTGTATTGGTCGGCCGCTAACTCGCTCGAAGAAGCCGCTTATGTCGCCGCCGTTCTTAACGCCGAAATCGTGCTTGATCGGGTGAAAGATCTGCAACCGGTCGGCCAGCGCGATCCGCGCGACTTCGACAATCTGGTCTGGACGCTCCCAATCCCGGAGTTCGATGCTAGGGATGCGGTCCATTGCGATCTCGCTGCAGCGGCGCTGCACGCCGCGCAAGTCGCCGCTCGCGTCGAGCTGCCCGAGCACGTGCACTTTACCACCAAGCGGCGCCTGATCCGGCAGGCGCTGGAAGCTGACGGCGTGGCGGAAACGATCGAGCACCTCGTGGATGCTTTGCTTCCTCTTTGAAAGCTACACCTCAGAAGGCTTGGCACGTGACGGATCTGCTTGTCAGTTGCTAGTCCGATACCGACCTGCGCTCGTAAGCATGCGAGAGGTGAACAGACGTCTCGTGGCTGATTTCCGGTGAGACACGTTGAGCGTTCGATCCTGGTTCCAGGCAGCTGTCGTTCTGCCTCCAATCTAAACTTTGTGGGCCGAAGTAGGGTTTTTTCTTTGTAGAGTGTCCGGTGCTTGAATATCGTCTGAGCACCATAGCAGACGGTACAACATGGGGGTTGCAGTTCAGCGACGAACGATCGTGGCGCACGGCCGTTTGGCAGCGAGCGAACTACGCCTCCAAGCAGCCCGCGCCAACGCCAGCGGTGTTCAGGTGATGACGTTCGAGCAGCTCGCACTGCGGCTAGCGGGCGGCTTTGCGCAGGCGATCGACGACGACGTCCTGCACGAAGCACTCGCAGACGCGCTTGTGGTCACATCCCTGGGGGAACTCGACGCGATCAAGCTCCTGCCGGGCATGATAAGCGCCGCGGCCGACACGCTCAAAAAGGCTTGGCGATCGGGCGTCGATCTTGCCGGACGTAGCTCGCAGCACCCACGGCTCGAAGCGCTCGCGCGCCTTGAG
>JACDGO010000463.1 GCA_013821585.1 Sphingomonadaceae bacterium | reverse complement strand
CACGCCCCGCTCCACCGAGCGGGCGAGCGTTTCAGAGCGCGGCGACGACGGCATCGCCCATCTCCGCGCAGGCCATTGTTCCGCCGATATCGTGCGTGCGCGCGCCGTCGCGCAGCACCTGCGAGAGCGCCTGCTCGATCCGCGCGGCGCTCGCTTCGTCGTCGAGGCTGAAGCGCAGCATCATCGCCGCGGACAGGATCGCCGCGAGCGGGTTCGCCATGTCCTTTCCCGCGATGTCGGGCGCGGAGCCATGGATCGGCTCGTAGAGGCCGAAGCCGCTCGCGTTGAGCGAGGCGCTCGGCAACATCCCGATCGATCCGGTAAGCATCGACGCCTGGTCCGACAAGATGTCGCCGAACATGTTGCCGGTCAGGATCACGTCGAAGGCTTTCGGGTTTTTCAACAACTGCATCGCCGCATTGTCGACATAGAGGTGATCGAGCGCGACGTCGGGATACTCGCGTGAAACCTCGGCCACGACATCGCGCCACAGCTGCATACTCTCGAGCACATTGGCCTTGTCGACCGAGGCGACACGGCCCGAGCGTTTGCGCGCGGCCTGGAACGCGACATGCGCGACGCGCGCGATCTGCGCTTCGTCGTATCGCATCGTGTCATGGCCTTCGCGCAAGCCAGCCGCATTGATTCCGATACCTTTTGGTTGACCGAAGTAAATGTCACCGGTCAGCTCGCGAACGATCAGGATGTCGAGGCCCGCGATCAGCTCGGGTTTGAGTGGCGAAGCATCGGCGAGTTCAGGGTGGACGATCGCCGGGCGGAAATTGGCGAACAGGTCGAGCTCGCGGCGCAGGCCGAGGATCGCCTGTTCGGGACGCAGCTCGCGGGGAAGTGTGTCGAGCGCGAAATCGCCGACCGCGCCGAACAGGATCGCATCGGCATTGCGGGCGACCGCGAGCGTCTCAGGCGGCAGCGGATGGCCGTGCGCGCGATACGCCGCGCCGCCGACCGGCGCTTCGACCATCTCCAGTCCCAGACCGAGCGCATCGAGCACGCGCACCGCTTCGCGCACGACCTCGGGGCCGACCCCGTCGCCCGGCATCAGCGCGATCATTGTCACAGCGCCGCGAGCACTCGGCGCGCGGCCTTCAGATGCGGCGCGTCGATCATCTTGCCGTCGAGGCTCAGCGCGCCCGCCCCCGGATCGGCCTCGAACGCCGCGACGACCGCGCGGGCGTGCGCGGCCTGCGCCTCGGTCGGCGTGAAGGCGGCGTTGATCACCGGCACTTGCGCCGGATGGATCGCCATCATTCCCGAAAAGCCGTCGCGAAGCCCGCGCTCCGCATAAGCTTTGAGCCCTTCGAGGTCGCGGAAGTCGGGATAGACCGTCTCGATCGCCGGAACGCCCGCGGTGTGCGCGCCGAACAAAGTCAGGCTCCGCGCGAGCTGATAGGGCGCGGTATAGCTTCCGTCGGCTTCGCGGCTCGTCGAAGCGCCGATCGCAGCGGGCAGATCCTCCGCGCCCCAGGTCAGGCCGCACAGACGGTCGCTCACGCCGCCATAGTCGCCGAGCGTGAACACCGCAGCCGGCGTCTCGGTCGCGATCGGCAGGATGCGCGCGCCGCGATTCCCCGCGGCTTCGAGCCGGTGCGCGAGGTCGAACAGCGATCCCGCGCCTTCGGCCTTGGGAAGCACGATCCCCTCGGGCTCGGCGGGAAGGATCGCCGCGAGGTCGGCGTCCGCCATGCCGCCATCGAGCGGATTGATGCGCACGAACAACGAAAGCTCACGCGGTCTGCCGAGGAACGCCGCGATCGCCTTGCGCGCCTCATCTTTCTTCGCCACCACGACCGCATCCTCGAGATCGAGGATCAGCGCATCGGCGCCACTGCCCAGCGCCTTCTCTATCCGGTCGGGCCGGTCGCCGGGAACGAACAGGAGCGAGCGGAGCCTCACGCCGATTTCTTGAGGAGCGCGGTCCGCAGGCACGAGCAGACTTCCTCGTCGCGCTGGTTGAGCATGCGGTGCCTGAAGGTGACGAGGCCGGCGTCGGGGCGCGACTTGCTTTCGCGCAACTCGACGACCTCCGTCTCGGCGCGTAGCGTGTCGCCGACGAACACGGGCTTCGGCATCACCACCTTGTCATAGCCCAGGTTGGCGACGAGCGTGCCCAGGGTCGTATCGCCGACCGAGATGCCGACCATCAGCCCGAAGGTGAAAATGCCGTTGACGACGACGCGGCCGAACTCTGTCCCGGCGGCATAGTCCGCGTCGAGGTGAAGCGGCTGCGGATTGTGGGTGAGGGTGGTGATCAGGACGTTGTCGGTGTCGGTCACGGTGCGGCGCAATGCGTGGACGATGCGCGTCCCCACCGCCCATTCGTCGAACGTCCGTCCCGCCACGTGCCGCCTCCATCGCGCGATTCCCTTGCGGCAAGGCTTTGCGCTCCGCAAGCCGATCATCGAAGGTGGGGCGCGGTTGAGCGAATGCCGTTCAAATTCACGTCGATCCCGTCTAACGCGCGGGCAATCATTTGTATTTGAG
>JACDGO010000462.1:1061-2507 GCA_013821585.1 Sphingomonadaceae bacterium | reverse complement strand
TCGAACATGGAGATCGGAGGTGGTTACCTAGGCAGCACTGCAAGCCCTTTCTCGATCGACTTCTACTCCTGCGCGGGCGTCTCTATCCACGGCGTTTCGGTCGGCGGCACGACCGCTGCTTTCGTCGGCGTGAATACGTGCACCAACTTTAACGTCGAGGGGTGCCAGCACATCCATGGATTGGCGACATTCGACTACTGGCCGGCTTCCGGCCATGGCTACATCGCCGACAATTTCGGGACGTTCTATCAGATCGGCGCCCGGATTAAGTCGACTACGCCTAACCGCACTTTCGCGGGCGCGACGGACACGGTTCTTGATGGTGACGGCAGCGGCAACGTGACGGGCACCAATGCCGGAGCGACGACCGTGACTGTCCCCACGTTGGCAATCGGCACGGTCGTCACCTACGAGCAGGGCGGAGCCGGAGCGCTGTCGTTCGCCGCTTCGGGTGTGACGATTCAAACGGCAATCGCTGGGGGCGGCGCCACGAATGGGCAGTACCAAACGCGCACGCTTTTTTACAAGTCCGCAACCGTCGTGAGAATCACTTGAAAACCTCGCAAGCTTGGAGAGGCGGGGAAGCCCGTCCTTCAGGGCGGGGAGGAACCGCCCTGTCAGGTTGCGCCGGAGACTTAGACGCGGCATGCATTGTCTCATGATGTCTCAATTCGTCGCATTCAGTTCGGCCGCGCGAAAGCTCGGCGTCTCTCGAGCGACTATGTACAGGCTGATGCAACGCGGTGAGATCGTCGCTCACTACTCCCCGGCCAAACCTCGCACTCCGTATTTCGCCCTGGCTGATATCGATAGTCTCGCTATTCCAAAAGAACCCGCTGCTGCGCGACGCGAGCAGGAAGCAAGAGACAAGGCGCGTGCCTCCGCAAAGGGTTGTGCCGTGTGCGGCAGTAACCGGATGCTTTGCATGCACCATGTCGTTCCGGTGGACCGAGGTGGCGCCGATACCATCGAGAACATGCTCCCGCTTTGCGGCGGGTGCCATCGGTCTGTGCACGTAGGCCGCACTGGCGCGCCTCTGCTGAAACGGGCGCGCGTCATTGGGACCGAGCACGTTGTTATCCGTTTGCTGCGTGGAGTTGGTGTGATGCATTAGATGTGCGGATTTGCGGAGCACGCTGACGTTGTCGGCGCCCGCAACATCGCATCCAGGGCCCGAGTAAACGGGCCTATCGTAGACAGGGTTGAAGTGGTTGTGAGCCATGGACTTGTTCTGCAAAGCTCCGCCCTTTAGGGCGGGGTTGTTTACCTAAAAACCTCGCCCTAAAGGACGGGGTTTCCGCCCGGAGATCCGATGAACTACCGAAACGATGACGACCGCCAGCTCGGCGCGGCTATCCAAGCCGACATGGATCGCGAGGTCGCGGTCGATGTGGTTGAGGAGGGTCGACGTGCCAACGTTGAGCACAGCCACAAGCACGCTCACCC
>JACDGO010000462.1:0-1051 GCA_013821585.1 Sphingomonadaceae bacterium | reverse complement strand
AGCAGGAGCGCCACGCGAAGGCGCTGCGCCGAGCGGAGCGCGTGCGTGAAGGGCACCGCGTGCACCGCGAGGGGCATGGTGACTTCGTTCACGTTAAGCGCTTGGCCAGTAACCACGGCGCCGACGTGAGGCACGTGCACGACGTCGACAGTGCGTGGACCGCGTTCTGGGCGCAAGCCAAAACGGAAAAGACCGCAGACCCGCCAGGCGCCGCGCGCGACCTGCTGATCGCCCACTACGGCATGCACGGTTTCCTAGAGCAACGTTACGCGCGTGCGAAGAAAGATGGCTCCAATTGATTGTCCAGCCCACTCCAGAACAAACCCGCCGAGTCCTACGCAAGCGCGTCTACAGCGGCCCGAGTTCGTTCGGCTGCCTCGGGTTAGGCCTAGGTCTGGGCCTGGGTGTTAGCTCCGGAGGCGGCGCCGGAGGCATCGCGTTTGCCTCGCTCGATTGGACCGGGCTCGAGATGCTGTTCCAGTCCGACTTCGGGCTTACGTACGATTCATCCGTGGTGGCCACGGCTGGCAATACGAGCACGACCGCGATCACGATTGCCAATTCTGGCTCAACCGCCCCTTGCGCGGTCCGCGCGAAGGCTACCAATTCGCTTGCGATCGGTTCGGGCGGGCAGTTTTCGATCTACACGGACGGCGGCACTACGCCGATCATGACAGCGGTCACGCCGACCGCGGCAACCCCGATTGCGCTGACGGGTTTCAGCGGCGTGACTCTGAGCTGGTCGGCTGGCACGGTCGTCAATAACGACACGTGGGACGCTGCAGCTGCGGCCTGGACAGACCAAGCCGCGAGCCCACACAATGCATCGTCATCCGGGGGTACGCGGCCCATTATCACCCCGGGCACGGGCGGCAAGCTCGGCACCAAAGGGAACGGGACGAACACGCGCTTTACAACGTCGTTGGGTGCTCTAGCTGCCCCGGCGACAACCAATCAGTACATGTACGTCCTGGCGCGCATGCTCTCGACTCCCGCGGGCAACGCCTCAATCTGCTCGATCCCTGGCGGCACGTCTTTCGGCATCTACTGC
>JACDGO010000031.1 GCA_013821585.1 Sphingomonadaceae bacterium | reverse complement strand
TTTGCGGACTTCACGGACTTCCATCAGTGGATGGGTGAAGTCGACGGCTTGCGTCGTCGCCCGACGCTGCATGCGGTAGAGCAATTGTGCAAAGGGACGCCCTGCCAGCGCCGCTTGCTGCGCCTTGCGCATCTTGGAGGCTGCCACCATTTGCATCGCGTGCGTGATCTGCGCAGTGCCACTGATGGACTCGATCTGGACGCGAATATCACGAGTACTGAGCATGTTCGGAACTCACTTCCAGGTCAGTTTGAACTCGTCAGCCGCAGCCTTCAACTCGGTTGTGATGGCATCACTGATCGCCTTCTCCTGAGCGATCTTCCGCAGCAACCCAGTCTTGCGAGTGGTGATGAACTCCGTCCACTTCGTTTGGAATTCCTTGATGCGGTTCAACGGGACGCTATCCAGATACTGATTCTGAACGACCCAAATGATCGCGACCTGGACTTCTACGGGAACCGGGTTGTATTGCGGTTGTTTAAAGAGTTCGATGATTCGCTTGCCACGATCAATCTGGGCTTGCGACTTGGCGTCCAGTTCCGAGCCGAACTGCGCGAACGCGGCCAGTTCCCGGAACTGTGCCAGTTCACCCTTCAGTTGCCCAGCAACCTGTTTCATCGCTTTGATCTGGGCCGCTGACCCGACGCGAGAAACCGAGAGGCCGGAAGAAATCGCCGGACGGATACCCTGATAGAACAGGTTTGACTCCAGATAAATCTGGCCATCGGTGATGGAGATCACATTGGTCGGGATATACGCAGACACGTCGCCGGCCTGCGTCTCGATGATCGGCAGCGCGGTCAGCGAGCCATTGCCGTTGGCGTCGTTGAGCTTGGCCGCGCGTTCGAGCAGGCGGCTGTGAAGGTAGAACACGTCGCCCGGATAGGCTTCGCGGCCCGGCGGGCGGCGCAGCAGCAGCGACATCTGTCGATAGGCGACCGCCTGTTTCGAAAGATCGTCATAGACGATCAGCGCGTGCATGCCGTTGTCGCGGAAATACTCGCCCATCGCGCAGCCGGTGTAGGGCGCGAGAAATTGCAACGGCGCCGGCTCGGACGCGGTCGCGGCGACGACGATGGTATACTCCATCGCGCCGTTCTCTTCGAGCGCGCGGACGATCTGCGCGACGGTCGAACGCTTCTGGCCGATGGCGACATAGATGCAATAGAGCTTCTTGCTCTCGTCGGGGCCTTTGTGGGCTTCTTTCTGGTTGATGAAGGTGTCGATCGCGACGGCGGTCTTGCCGGTCTGGCGATCACCGATGATCAGTTCGCGCTGTCCGCGGCCGACGGGGACCAGCGCGTCCAGAGCCTTGAGGCCGGTCTGGACGGGCTCGTGCACCGACTTGCGCGGGATGATGCCCGGCGCCTTCACTTCGACGCGGCTGCGCTGATCGCTGACGATCGGCCCCTTGCCGTCGATTGGGTTGCCGAGGCCGTCGACAACGCGGCCGAGCAGACCTTTGCCGACGGGCACGTCGACGATCGTGCCAGTGCGCTTGACGGTGTCGCCTTCCTTGATCTCGGCATCCGAGCCGAAGATCACGACGCCGACGTTGTCGGCTTCGAGATTGAGCGCCATGCCCTGAACGCCGTTGGCGAACGCGACCATCTCGCCGGCCTGCACATTGTCGAGGCCGTGGATGCGCGCGATGCCGTCGCCGACCGACAGCACCTGGCCCGTCTCGGAGACTTCGGCCTCGGTCCCGAAGGACGCGATCTGGTCCTTGATGACGCGGGAAATTTCAGCGGCGCGGATATCCATTGTCAGCCTTTCATCGCGTGCGCGAGCGTGTTCAATCGTGTGCGGATCGAGCCGTCGATGAGCTGCGATCCGAGTCTGACGACCAATCCGCCGAGAAGGGCGGAATCGGTCCTGAGGTTGACGGCGACGTCGCGGCCGACGCGCGCCTTGAGCTTCGATTTGAGCGCCGTTACCTGGCCATCCGTCAGCGCGTGCGCGGAGGTGACGTCGGCGGTCATTTCGCCGCGATGCGCCGCGGCGAGCTGGCGGAAGGCGGCGATCACCGCACCAGCCTGGCCGAGGCGGCGGTTGGCCGCGAGTACGCCGAGGAAATTCGTGGTCAACGGGTCGAGCTTCAGCGACCCGGAGACCGCCTTGACCGCGTTCGCGGCGGCGTCACGGGACACCAGCGGGCTGCCGAAGAGACGGCGCAGATCGGTCGACTCGCCGAGCGCCGAGTCGAGTGTCGTCAGGCTCGCCGCGACCGCGTCGATGCCCTTGCCGTCGCGCGCCAGATCGAACAACGCCGACGCGTAGCGCCCAGCGAGGCTAGCCTGAATGGCGCCGGAATTCTCCACGCGTGCGGTGTCCCTTGGATAGACGAGTATGGCCCCGCGGCGAGCGGGCGACTAAGCGCCCGGCGACGGGATGGCGCGCGCCTAGCATCGCTCATGCTGCGACGCAAGGCGAACGGAAGTGACCCGAACTGGGACGCTCGCGCCGCGTAAACCCGTTTCACTCGCGATTTGATTCCGGGAGGTTTTCGATAACCATGGCCGCTGGCCGTGCTGGAGAGGGCAACTATGATGAAGAAGATCGTTTTTGCGGCGCTTGCGGCTTCAGCCTCGATGCTCGCTTCGGTTCCAGCATCGGCGGCAATCAACTGGACCGACTTGACCTCTTCGACCGCGACGACCGTGTCGGGGACGGTCGGCGGTGTGGGCGTAACCTATAGCGGTGGCGGTATCGGCTTTGTGCAGACAAGCGGCGGGACCGATTACTGGAACGGCAGCTTTATCTCGAGCTGGGACGGGACGATCGCGCCCCCGCCGACGAGCGACATCATCGCGCTGGATCAGGCGGGCGTGAAAACGATCACGTTCGCGAGCGCCGTGACGGACGTATATCTCGCCCTGAACAGCTGGAACGGTAACGCCGCGACCTTCGACAAGAATTTCACAGCGGTCGGCTTCGTCAACGGTTGCGGCTATTGGGGTTGCGGGCTTTTGCAGAACGTGACGGCGAACAGCTTCACGTCCGCCGCGGGCAATGAAATTCACGGCATTCTGAAATTCGGCGGCCCGATCACGTCGATTTCGTTCACCGATCAAAACGACGAGTTCTGGCACGGTATCCAGGTCGGCGTCAGCGCGGTGCCCGAACCGGCGGCGTGGATGATGATGATCGGCGGCTTCGCCATCGTCGGCGGCGCGATGCGCCGCCGCCGCACCGCCTGGCGCGCCGCCCTGGCCTGATCGAAGGCTTCAGAGCCTCTCCGTCGATCCCGTCTCGAAATCCTCGGTGGCGAGCGCGACAATTCGCGCGGCCACGACCTCAGGCGATTTGAGTTTCGCGGGGTCCTCGCCGGGATAAGCTCGCGCGCGCATCGCGGTGCGCGTCGCGCCGGGATCGAGAATCGCGACGCGGATGCGACCCACGTTGCGGTTCTCCTCGGCGTAGGCGCCGAGCAGGGTCTCGAACCCGGCTTTCGACGCGCCGTAGGCGCCCCAATAAGCGCGAGGGGCGCGCGCGACGCTTGTCGTCAGCCCGATTAAACGCGGCGCGGGCGCAGCACGCAGCATCCCGTCGAACGCGGCGATCATTGCGGCCTGGGCCGTCAGGTTGAGCGTCACGATCTTCGCGAATTCCCTAGGGTCGATGTGTGGCACGGGGCCAAGCGAGCCAAGCATGGCCGCATTGAGCACGAGCACGTCGAGCGCTTGCCAACGCTGTGCGATCGCCCCGGCGAGCCGGCCGATGCTTTCGCCGTCAGTCAGGTCGAGCGGAGCGATCGTCGCGCTACCGCCGCTTGCGTGGATGCGCTCCTCCACCTCCTCGAGCCCCGCGGCCGTGCGCGCGCTAAGGACGATGTGATAGCCCGCTGCTGCCAAAGCCTCGGCGGTCGCCGCGCCGATTCCGCGCGATGCGCCGGTAACGAGCGCGAGCTTGCGCCCGGCGTCCTCAGACAACGCGTTCGGCCAGCATCTCGAACTGGTCCTCGACCTCAAGTTCGTCTTGGTCGGTCAGCCGCGTCGGATAGTCGCCGGTGAAGCACGCGTCGCAATATTGCGGGCGGATGTCCGCGCGCCGCGATTCGCCCAGCGCCTTGTAGAGTCCTTCGATCGAGACGAACGCCAGGCTGTCGGCGTGGATGAAGTCCTGCATTCCGCCGATGTCGAGCTTGTGCGCGAGGAGCTTGGTGCGCTCGGGCGTGTCGACGCCATAAAAGCAGCTGTGGCGCGTCGGCGGGCTGGCGATGCGCATGTGGATCTCGGCCGCGCCCGCGTCGCGCATCATCTGCACGATCTTCAGCGAGGTCGTGCCGCGCACGATCGAATCGTCAACGAGGATGACGCGCTTGCCCGCGATCAGCGCGCGATTGGCGTTGTGCTTCAGCCTGACGCCGAGATGGCGAACCTGATCGCCCGGCTGAATGAAGGTGCGCCCGACATAGTGCGAGCGGATGATGCCGAGTTCGAACGGGATACCGCTTTGCTGGGCGTAGCCGATCGCGGCCGGCGTGCCCGAATCGGGGACGGGAATGACGAGGTCCGCATCCACCGGGCTTTCGGTTGCGAGCTGCGCGCCGATCGCTTTCCTGACGTCATAGACAGAGCTGCCGTCAACGATCGAATCGGGGCGGCTGAAATAGACGTGCTCGAAGATGCACGGGCGCGGGCTGACCGGCGGGAAGGGGCGGATCGAGCGAATTTCCTCTCCCGTGACGATCACGACCTCGCCGGGGTCGATTGCGCGCTCGAAGGTCGCGCCGACCACATCGAGCGCGACGGTCTCCGACGCAAAGATCGTCGCCTTTCCCAGCTTGCCCATCACCAGCGGGCGAATGCCAAGCGGATCGCGGCAGGCGATCATCCCCTCGGGCGTCATGCAGATCAGCGAATAGGCGCCCTCGACCTGGCGGAGCGCGTCGATGAACTTGTCCATCAGCGTGCGGTAAGTCGAGGTCGCAACGAGGTGGATGATAACCTCGGTGTCGCTGGTCGACTGAAAGATCGAACCGCGCCGGACGAGTTCGCGGCGTAGCGCCATCGCGTTCGAGATGTTGCCGTTGTGCGCGACAGCGAAGCCGCCCGACGCGAGGTCGGCGTAGAGCGGCTGGACGTTTCGGAGCGCGGTCTCGCCGGTCGTCGAATAGCGGACGTGACCGACCGCGACATTGCCCGGCAGGCCGCGAATGATGTCGTCGCGGTCGAAATTCCCCGCGACATGGCCCATCGCGCGGTGCGAATGGAAATGATGGCCGTCCCAGCTGGTGATGCCCGCCGCTTCTTGGCCGCGGTGCTGAAGCGCGTGGAGGCCGAGCGCGACGAGCGCCGAAGCGGCGTCGGCATGCCAAACTCCGAAGACGCCGCACTCTTCGCGCAGCTTGTCATCCTCGAACGGTTGGGTGGTCAACATCGTGGCGGCCCGATTCGGTGATGCGGCGACGCGCCGCCTATAGGCGGGCTAGCGCGGCTTGTCTCCGCTTTGTAATCTCGCGCGCATGAACGATGCAGAAACCGCGAATGCCCTCGCTCCCCGGTGGGATGCGAACGGCTTGATCACCGGCGTTGTCACCGACGCCGCAAGCGGGGAATTGCTGATGGTCGCGCACCTGAACGCCGAAGCCCTGGCGCTGACGCAGGCGACCGGCGAAGCGCATTTCTGGTCGCGCTCGCGCGGGCGCCTCTGGAAGAAGGGCGAGGAATCGGGAAACGCCCTCAAGGTCGTCGAGTTGCGCATCGACTGCGACCAGGATGCGCTGTGGATTAAAGCTGCGCCGGCCGGCCCTGCCTGCCACACCGGCGCACGGAGTTGCTTCTATCGACGGGTCGATGGTGAAAGCCTTGTTGCCGCCGAAACAGGACGATGGTCCAAGCCGGAATGAGCGGCGACATCACGTTGGTAACCCATCGCGCGCTGGCCGAAGGATTCATCGACGACAGGCTTCTCGCGGACGCTCTCGCCTCTTCGGGCCATAGCTCCCGCTTCGCCGTCTGGGATGATCCGTCGGTCGACTGGACACTGTCGTCTCTCACGTTGATTCGCTCCACTTGGGACTATCAACTGCGACCGGCCCAATGGTTCGCTTGGATCGACCGCGTTGCGGCGCAAACCCGCTTGCTCAACCCTGCGGCGGCGCTGCGCTGGAACAGCGACAAGCGCTATCTCAGCGACCTCTCCGGCGCGGGGATTGCAATCGTGCCGACAGTCTTCGTCAAGACCCGCGACGACCCCGATCTCGCCGCCCTCTGTCGCCGTGAAGGGTGGCGCGACGTGGTCGTCAAGCCCGCGATCGGAGCCAGCGCGCATGGAACGCGGCGCTTCAAAGACGCGTCGATCGGGCAAGCAGGCGAAGCGCATCTGTGCGCACTGCTTGCGGAAGGGGTCGCGCTGGTGCAGCCGTTCCAAGGCGCGGTCGAGACCGAGCTGGAACGTTCGCTGGTCTTTTTGGGCCCGGATTTCTCGCACGCGTTCACGAAGGCGGCCTTTTCCAGCGGAACAGCGGGCGACGAGACGCCATTGCAACCGTATGAAGCAAGCAAGCAGGAAATCGCACTGGGACTGGCGGCGCTCGCGGCGATTCCCATCGCGTCGGCCTATGCGCGGGTCGATCTTGTTCCTGCGCCCGAAGGTCCGCTTTTAATGGAGCTCGAATTGGTGGAGCCTGATCTGGCGCTTCGCCACGATGCCGGCGCTCTTAGACGGTTCGCAAAAATCTGCCTGACGGAATTGGGCGGGGGTGATCCAGCAGCCGACGCCCTTTGAGACTCGACTAAGGCGCGCTCAGCCGTCGGTATCGTGGAAGCGGCGAAGCTCTATGCCGGAAAGGTTCACCCGCTGCGCCTGCCCCTCGACGACTGCATCAAAGATCAGCCGCTCGCAGGCTCCCTCGGGATCGACGGGGCGCCAGCTTCCGTCGGCTGCTCGCCTGACCTCGCCTCCGCTCTCGACAATCAGGGCTTTGTCCCGTGCGACCACGGAGATCACGCCGACCCACGGATCGTTGCTCGCATAGGTTCCGGCCAACCCCGCGATGGCTGAATCGGGAGGCGGCGTCGGCAGCGGGCGATCGCGACCGTATATGGTGCCGCCCGACCAGAGCCGGTCGCGCCTGCCCTTGCCCTCATAGGCGAGTTCGTGGCGGCTGAGGCGGGGATGGTCGGTGACGAAGCGCCCCGGTCCCGCACCGCGCATGCGACCCTCGGCGCCGTCCGCCCCCACGACCGGCCAGCCATCGCGCGGGGTAACCGTCAGCACATCGCCGTTCGCCGCCATGAAACGCCCCGCGAAATCGCCCGCGTGCGCAACCTTGGCGACGGGCTCGACCGGAGGGGACGGGGGCATCGCCTTTCCCTCCGCGTATGCACGCAATAGTCTGCACCCGTAGCGCGTGACGGCGCGGGGCCGATAGTCGCCGGCGTGCGCGTTCACGCTCGCGAACACGCCGCCGCCCGCGACAGGATCGACCGTCAACGAGGACGAAAAGGCGATCATTCCGCCGGTGTGGTGGAGGCAGGTTCGGCCATCGACATCGACGGTCGCGATACCCGACGCGTAACGTCCTTTCGGGCCGAACTCGGTCGCGGAGATCGTCGAGGTGACGAACCGCCGCGCGAGCGCATCGGAGAACAGCGGCCCGCCCGATCCCCTGCCGAGCCTCGCGACGAAAGCGAGATAGCGCGCCATGTCGCCCGACGTCGAGGCGACCGAGCCAGCCGGTATTTCGATATCGAGCCACGCCGCGGTCCCGAAGCGCGCGCCGGGAAAGAACGGCCGATCGAGCAGCGGCACATAGCCGATCGCATAGCGCGCGCGATCCGAAGTGCGGATCAGTGGCTCCGTCCGGGTCATTCCCAACGGCCTCAGGACGAGATCCACGAGAGCGCGGTGATACGGCACGCCGCTCGCCCGCGCGACGACCGCGCCGAGCAGATCGAAGCCGGTGTTGCTGTAGGAGAAGCGCGTGCCGGGCTTGTATCCAAGCCACAGCCGGTCGCCGAACGCGCGGGGGAAAAGCGGCGCATCGGCGGGCAGGCCGGTCGAATGGTTGAGCAACTGCGCGATCGTGATTCGTTCGGGCGGGAGCGACATGCCGGGAATGACCGTATCGACCGCCGCGTCGAGATCGACCTTGCCAATGTCGGCAAGCCGGTAGAGCGCAAGCGCGAGCATTGATTTGCTGATCGAGCCGATCTGGAAGAGCTGATCGGCCGTCACGGGCCGCGCGCTGTCGAGGTTCGCATAACCGACCGCGAGCGTCGCCGCGAAGCCGCCCGGCCCGCTTACGGAGAGCGTCATGCCGGGAAGGCCATAGACTTCCAGCTCGCGCGCCGCGTAGGCGCGCAGCCCCTCGACCAGCGCCGAAGGATCGCCTGCGCCCCGGCTTACGACCGAAGCGGAAGCGGGCGGCGAAAGGGTCAACCCGGCCGTAGCGGGGCTGGCCGCGAGCAACGAAGCGCCACTGAGCCACTGACGTCGCGTGAGCTGCATCGTTGTCCCCTTGGGGACGGAGGGCTGCCACCGATCCCGCCCGTCCGCAACCCGCCGGGCTTGCCTTTACGTGAACGTCAAGTAAAAGCGCATCATGGCTGATCTCGGCACGCTCGCGACGATCGACACGCCGGATACGCGCGACCGGCATCAATACAGTATTTCCGACTTGTCGGGCGAGTTCAGCGTGACCGCACGGGCGCTGCGCTTCTATGAGGACGAGGGGCTGATCGCGCCCGTCCGCCGCGGCACGACGCGCGTCTACACCAAACGCGACCGCGCGCGGCTCGCGTGGATCTTGCGCGCGAAGCGCGTCGGCTTTTCACTCGCCGAAATCCGCGAGATGATCGACCTTTACGATATCGGCGACGGCCGCGCGACGCAGCGCCACGTGACGATCGAGAAATGCCTCGCGCGCGTCGAGCTGTTGAAGCGTCAGCGCGTCGATATCGACGCCCAGATCGACGAGCTAAGCCGCTTCGTGCGGATGGTCCAGAAGGCCGAACACGCCGCGCACTGATCGCCCCAGGAAGGTCGCCATGCCGCAATATACCGCCCCCGTCCGCGAGACGCGCTTCATACTCGACAGCGTCATTGGCCTCGATCGCTACGCGAACCTCCCGGGCTTCGAGAACGCCACAGCCGATACTGTCGAGGCGGTTCTGACCGAAGGCGGGCGGTTCGTCGTCGACACGCTGTTCCCGCTCAATCAAGTCGGCGACCGCGAAGGCTGCACGCGCCACGACGACGGTTCGGTGACGACGCCGACCGGATTCAAGGCCGCCTATGACGCGGTCGTCGC
The DNA here is from genome assembly GCA_013821585.1 of Sphingomonadaceae bacterium. Classification (GTDB taxonomy): domain Bacteria; phylum Pseudomonadota; class Alphaproteobacteria; order Sphingomonadales; family Sphingomonadaceae; genus Sphingomonas_O. The sequence continues at coordinate 2,911 of JACDGO010000031.1, read as the reverse complement.
AGGCGGATGGAGCACATTGTCCGCGCCCGAGGAGTTCGGTGGGCAGGGCCTGCCGCACGTCGTCTCCACCGCGTTCACCGAATATATGAGCAGTGCGAACATCGCTTTCGGGATGTATTTCGGCCTGACCCACGGCGCCGTCGCCGCGATCCTGACCAAGGGCTCCGAAGAGCAGAAGGCACTCTACCTGCCCAAGATGGTCAGCGGTGAGTGGGGCGGCACGATGAACCTGACCGAGGCGCAGTGCGGCACCGATCTGGGCCTCATCCGGACGAGGGCGATTCCCAACGGCGACGGCTCATACGCAATCACCGGGTCGAAGATCTTCATCTCCTCGGGCGAGCATGATTTGACGAGCAACATCATCCACCTCGTCCTCGCCAAGACGCCGGACGCGCCCGACAATGTCAAGGGCATCTCGCTGTTCATCGTCCCCAAGTTCACGGTCAACGACGACGGCAGCCTGGGCGAGCGCAATGCGGTGAGCTGCGGATCGATCGAACACAAGATGGGCATCCACGGCAATTCGACCTGTGTGATGAACTATGACGGCGCGACCGGCTTCCTCGTCGGTGAGGAAATGAAGGGGTTGGCGGCGATGTTCATCATGATGAACGCGGCGCGCCTCGGCGTCGGGCTGCAGGGCCTGTCGCTCGGCGAAGTCTCGTATCAAAACGCCGTGCTATACGCGAAGGATCGCCGCCAGGGCCGCGCGCTCACCGGTCCCGCGGAGCCCGGCGAGAAGGCCGACACGTTGTTCGTCCACCCCGATGTCCGCCGCATGCTGATGGAAGCGAAGTCGGTCAACGAAGGGCTGCGCGCGCTCATCCTGTGGGGCGCGCTCCAGGTCGATCTGTCGCACAAGGCGCAGACGGATGAAGAGCGTCAGCACGCCGACGACCTCATCAGCCTCCTTACGCCGGTCATCAAGGGCTATGCCACCGACAAGGGTTACGAGATCGCGACCAACGCGCAGCAGGTCTATGGCGGCCACGGCTACATCGCAGAATGGGGCATGGAGCAATATGTTCGCGATGCGCGCATCGCGATGATCTATGAGGGGACCAACGGCATCCAGGCGCTCGACCTGGTCGGCCGCAAGCTCGCCAAGGACGGCGGTCGCGGGGTGCGGCTGTTCCTTGCGACGGTGACCAGCGAAATCGGCGCCGCGAAGGCCACCCCGGCGCTCGCCGACTATGCGGGCCGCCTCGAAAAGGCGCTCGGCGACCTTCAGGCAGCGACGATGTGGCTGATGCAGAATGGCATGGCGAACCCGAACAACGCGGGCGCCGGCGCGGTCCCCTATATGCACCTGATGGGCATCGTCGCGCTCGGCCTGATGTGGCTCCGCATGGCGACCGCCGCACGGGCGGGACTGGACGCCAGCGAAGGCGACAAGGCATTCCTCGAGGCCAAGCTGGTCACCGCGCGCTTCTTCGCCGAACGCATCATGCCCGACACAGGGTCGCTCAGGCGCAAGATCGAAGGCGGCGCGGAAAGCCTGATGGCGCTGCCGGTCGAAGCGTTCGAGGCGGCGTGAACTACTCCGGCAGGAAGTCCGGCACCGATAGATAGCGCTCGCCGGTGTCGTAGTTGAAGCCGAGCACCTTCGCGTTCGGCCCGAGTTCGGGCAGCTTCTGCGCGATCGCGGCGAGCGTCGCGCCCGAGCTGATGCCCACGAGCATCCCTTCCTCGGACGCTGCGCGCTTCGCCATCGTCTTGGCGTCGTTGGCGTCGACCTTGATAACGCCGTCGAGCAGCTGCGTATGTAGGTTCGCCGGCACGAAGCCCGCGCCGATGCCCTGGATCGGGTGCGGTCCGGGCTGGCCGCCCGAGATCACCGGCGACAAGGTCGGCTCGACCGCGAACACCTTGAGGCCCGGCCATTCCTTCTTGAGCACCTCGGCGACGCCGGTGATGTGGCCGCCAGTGCCGACGCCGGTAATCAACGCGTCAAACGGCGAGTCGCGGAAATCGGCCAGGATCTCCTGCGCCGTGGTCTTCACGTGCACGGCGATGTTCGCGGGGTTCTCGAACTGCTGCGGCATCCACGCGCCCTCGGTCGTGTCGACAATCTCCATCGCGCGCTCGATCGACCCCTTCATTCCCTTTTCACGCGGCGTGAGATCGAAGCTCGCGCCATAGGCGAGCATCAGCCGGCGGCGCTCGATCGACATGCTCTCGGGCATCACCAGCACGAGCTGGTAGCCCTTGACCGCCGCGACCATCGCGAGACCGATGCCGGTATTGCCCGAGGTCGGCTCGACGATTGTCCCGCCCGGCTTGAGCGCGCCCGATCGCTCGGCGTCCTCGATCATCGACAGCGCGATGCGGTCCTTGATCGAGCCGCCGGGGTTCGAACGTTCGGACTTGATCCATACCTCGTTCCCGGGAAACAGGCGTTGCACGCGAATGTGCGGGGTGTTGCCGATCGTCTCGAGGACGTTCTGGGCCTTCATGCTGGCTTCTCCTGCATTACAGCTTCGGAAAGTGCGGTCGCGGGCGGATCGAACGTCCGCGCGCGCCTGAGTTCGGGGAACAGATAGGCCCATCCGGCGGCGACCGCCACCGCCGCGGCGCCGCCGAACACGACCGCGCCGACGGGGCCGAGCAGCGCGCCGGCGACGCCCGACTGAACCTCGCCTAATTCGTTAGACGCCGAGATCGCGAGACCCGAGACGGCCGAGACCCGCCCGCGCATCCGGTCGGGCGTATGAAGCTGGACAAGCGACGAGCGGACATAGACCGAAAGCATGTCGAACCCCCCGAGCGCGACGAGCGCGGCGAGCGACAGCGGCATCGCGGTCGACCAGCCGAACACGATCGTCGCGCCGCCGAAGCCTGCGACCGCCACTAGCATCTTCACCCCGACATTGTCGTGCAGCGGCTTCCAGGCGAACCACAAGGCGAC
>JACDGO010000461.1 GCA_013821585.1 Sphingomonadaceae bacterium | reverse complement strand
TCCCCGCGCTGCTCGCGGCGTTGCCAGGCGGCATTCCGACCGCGATCCATGAGCAGAACGCGGTGCTCGGCCGCGTCAACCGCCTGATCGCCGGACGGGTCAACGCGATAGCGATCTCCTATCCACGCGTCGCGCGGCTGAAGCCCGGATGGGCGGAGAAGACGCATCTCGTCGGCAATCCGGTGCGCGAGGAAATACTCGCGATCCGCGAGCAGGACTTCCCGCCGCTCGACGAGAACGGCATCTTCCGTATTCTCGTCACTGGCGGCAGCCAGGGCGCGAGCGTGCTGTCGCGTGTCGTGCCCGACGGACTCGGCCTGCTGCCGCTCAATTTCCGCCGCCGCCTTCAGGTCACGCAGCAATGCCGCCAGGAGGATATCGAGAGCGTGCGCAAACGCTACGGCGAGCTCGGTATCCCCTGCGACCTCGCGACCTATCTTCCCGACCTGCCCGCGCGGCTGAGCTGGTCGCATCTCGTCATCGCGCGCGCCGGCGCATCGACGATCGCCGAATTGACCGCCGCGGGCCGTCCCGCGATCCTGATCCCGCTGCCGTCGGCGACCGACGACCATCAGAGCGCCAATGTCGCCGAGATGGTCGAAGCGGGTGGCGCGCGCGCGATCGCGGAAAGCAGCTTCACGCCCGTCGAGCTCGCCAAGCAGATGCAGAAGCTCGGCCTGGACCCCGCCGCGCTCGCCAACGCCGCGAAGCGCGCGCGCGGCTGCGGGCGGCCCGAAGCGGCACGCGATCTCGCCGATCTGGTCGAGAGCCTCGCCCCTGCGGCGATCCCGCCCGACCCCGTTCAGCTCAGGCCCGCGTATGCGTGAGTTTTCCCTTTTCGTGCCGAAAAGAGTTGACGCATGAGGGGCGTCGCGACCGACATCGGCACGATCCATTTCATCGGCATCGGCGGCATCGGCATGTCGGGGATCGCCGAAGTGATGCACAATCTCGGCTATAAGGTGCAGGGCTCGGATATCGCCGAAGGCTATGTGATCGAGGGGCTGCGCAAGCGCGGCATTCCGGTCGCGATCGGGCACGACGCGGCGAATCTTGGCGACGCGGCGGTGGTCGTGACCTCGACCGCGGTCAGCCGCAAGACCAACCCCGAAGTCGAAGCCGCCTATGCGCAGCGTATTCCGGTCGTCCGCCGCGCCGAGATGCTCGCCGAGCTTATGCGGCTGAAGTCCACGGTCGCGGTCGCGGGGACGCACGGCAAGACAACAACGACAAGCATGATCGCGGCGATGCTCGACGCGGGGGGGATCGACCCGACCGTGATAAACGGTGGAATCATAAACAGTTACGGATCGAACGCGCGATTGGGCGCGTCGGACTGGATGGTCGTCGAAGCCGACGAGAGCGATGGCAGCTTTCTGCGCCTCGACGGAACAATCGCGGTCGTCACCAACATCGATCCCGAGCACCTCGACCATTATGGCGACTTCGAGCGGGTCAAGGATGCGTTCGTCGAGTTTATCGAGAACGTCCCCTTCTACGGCGCGGCGATCCTGTGTCTCGACCATCCTGAGGTGCAGGCGCTGCTCCCGCGCATCCGCGACCGGCGGATCGTCACCTATGGCTTTTCGACGCAGACCGATGTCTGCGGCGTCAACGTGCAGCCCGAGGACGGCGGCAACAGCTTCACCGTCGCCGTTCGCGCGCGCGACGGGACGACCCGCGAGATCGCCGACATCCACTTGCCGATGGCGGGACGGCATAATGTCCAGAACGCGCTCGCCGCGGTCGCAGTGGCGATTGAACTCGGTCTCGACGATTCGACAATCCAGAAGGGCTTCGCGAAGTTTGACGGGGTCAAACGGCGCTTCACCAAGGTCGGCGAGAGCGGCGGCGTTTCGGTGATCGACGATTATGCGCACCACCCCGTCGAAATCCGCGCGGTGCTCTCGGCCGCGCGCGAAAGCGTTAGCGGGGTTGGCCGTTCCCCGGCCGGCCAAGGCCATGGCGGGGGCATGACCGACCCCGCTAAGGGCAGGGTGATCGCGGTCGTCCAGCCGCATCGCTATTCGCGATTGGGCGCGCTGATCGACGAGTTCGCGCAGGCGTTCAACGACGCCGATATCGTCTACGTCGCGCCGGTCTATGCGGCGGGTGAAGCGCCGGTCGAAGGCGTCGACGCCGCCGCGCTCGCCGCCAAGCTCCGCTTGCGCGGGCATCGCGCGGCGAGCGAGATCGGAGGGCCGGCAGCCCTGGCGGCGGCACTGGCGTCGGAAGCCGTCGACGGCGACATGGTCGTCTGCCTCGGCGCGGGCGATATCACCAAATGGGCGGCGGGTCTTGCCTCGGCAATCGAGGCGGCGCGATGACCGCGACCTGCCTCGCACGGCCGCCGCTTGAAGGAGAGATCGTCCACGGGGGAAGCCTCGCCGACTTCATCTGGTTCAGGACGGGGGGCGCGGCCGAACTGCTGGTGCGGCCGAAGGACGGCGGCGACCTGTCGCGCTTTCTCGGCGCGCTCGATCCGGAGACGCCAGTGATGGCGGTCGGTGTCGGGT
>JACDGO010000460.1 GCA_013821585.1 Sphingomonadaceae bacterium | reverse complement strand
CACCACTGTCGCGCGCCCTCCGCTCAAGTCGCCCCATGCGGGCGAAGCCGGCGGGCTGTCGGGCGCGCCGCTCAAGGCGCTGGCGCTCGAGCGACTACGCGATTTCCGGCGCGCGTCGGGCGACGCGATCCCGCTGATCGCGGCGGGCGGGATCGCGAGCGCGGACGATGCGTGGGCGCGGATCCGCGCGGGCGCGAGTCTCGTCCAGCTTTATACCGCGCTCGTCTATCATGGCCCGGGCCTCGCGCGGCGCATCGCCGCCGGGCTGGTCGAGCGACTGGAGCGCGACGGCTTCGCGTCGGTTGCCGAAGCCACGGGCGCGGACTAGGCAGACGCGATGAACAAGCTCCTCGTCGCGCTCCTAACCCTGCTGCTCCCGCTCCCCGCGCTCGCGGCCGGAGGCGTCGTCTCCTCGGCCGATCCGCGCGCGTCCGCAGCCGGCCAGGAAATGCTCCGCGCGGGCGGCACCGCCGCCGACGCCGAGATGGCGATGATGCTTGCGCTGACGGTCGTCGAGCCGCAGAGCTCGGGGATCGGCGGCGGCGGCCTGATCGTCTATCACGAAGCAAAGACCGGACGGATCGCCACCGTCGACGGGCGCGAGACCGCGCCCGCCGCAGCGCGCCCCGAGCGCTTCCTAGGGCCGGACGGCAAGCCGCTGCCCTTCATCCAGGCGTTTCCCGGCGGGCTGTCCGTGGGCGTTCCCGGCAACATCCGGCTGGCGGCGCGGGTTCACCAGCGTTGGGGCAGGCTGCCTTGGGCGCGGCTTTTCCAGCCCGCGATCCGCCTCGCCGAGGGCTATCAGGTCAGCCGCACAATGGCCACCTATCTGAAGGTCGTCGCGCCGCTATGGAAGGATTTCCCGCAGGCGCGCGCGCTGTTCTGGGAGAATGGCGCGCCCAAGCGGGCGGGCGCGACGGTGCGCAACACCGAGCTCGCGACGCTGCTCCGCAAGCTCGCGGCGGGCGGGCCGGACGCCTTCTATTCGGGCGATACCGCCCGCGCGATCGTCGCCGCGACAAGAACCGCGCGGCGCAACCCGTCGGACATGACGCTCGCCGACCTGTCCGCCTATCGCGCCAAGGACAGGCCGGCGGTGTGCGCGCCCTACCGGCAATATCGCGTTTGCGGCATGGGGCCGCCGTCTTCGGGCGCGACGACGATCCTCCAGATGCTCGGGATGCTCGAACGCTTCGACATGAAGGCGCTCGGCCCGAACAATGCGACGAGCTGGCATCTGATCGGCGAGGCGATGCAGCTCGCCTATGCCGACCGCGAGAAGTGGCTCGGCGACAGCGATTTCGTCAGCGTTCCCGTCACCGGGCTGATCGACCGGCGCTACCTCGCGCGGCGTTCGGCGCTGATCTCGCCGACGACCTCGCTGCCGAACTACGAGGCGGGAACGCCGCCCGGCGCGCAAGCGCGCACCGCGGCGATCTCGTCCGAGGTCGCGGGGACGACACATTTCGTCGCGGTCGACGCGCAAGGCAATGTCGCGACGATGACGTCGACCGTCGAAGGGCTGTTCGGCAGCCAGATCGTCGCGAACGGCATGGTGCTCAACAACGAGCTGACCGACTTCACCTTCGCGCCTGTGCTGAACGGCGCGCCCGTCGCGAACGCGGTGGCGGGCGGGAAGCGGCCGCTGTCCTCGATGTCGCCGACGATCGTCTATGACAAGGCCGGGCGCGTGATCCTCGCGGTCGGTTCGGCGGGGGGCAAGCGCATCATCATGCATGTGATGAAGACGCTCGTCGGCGTGCTCGACTGGGGGTTGCCCGCGCAACAAGCGATCGCGCTGCCCAACATTTATTTCGGCGGCCAGGCGCTGCTCGTCGAGCAGGGGACGAAGCTCGATGCGATGCGCCCGGCGCTCGCGGCGCTGGGCGAGACGGTGGTGTCGGCGGACCTAGGGTCGAAGCTCAACGCGATCGAGCGCACGCCGACCGGATGGCGCGGCGCCGCCGACCCGCGCAGCGAGGGGCTGGCGCTGAGCGAATAGGGCAGCCGACGCGGGAAAACCCGCGCGGAGGAGGGAGAGAGATGGCGCGCGGACTCGAGCATTTTCCCAATCTGGTCGCGATGTTCTTCGCGCGCGCCATGGCTAAAGGCGAAGCGCCGTTCCTGTGGCGCAAATCCGGCGACGCTTGGACCGCGCAGAGCTGGGCCGAGGTAGCGAGGACCGTGTCGGCGCTTGCCGCCGCGCTGAAACGGCTCGGTGTCGCGCGTGGCGACCGGGTGGTGCTGGTCAGCGAGAACCGCCCCGAATGGTGCATCGCCGATCTCGCGATCATGGCGACGGGCGGCGTCACCGTACCGACCTACACCACCAACACAGAGCGCGACCACCTCCACATCCTCGAGAATTCGGGCGCGGAGACCGTGATCGTCTCGACCGCGAAGCTCGCGCGCGCGCTCATGCCTGCGGTGCTGCGCTCGACGCATTGCACGCGCGTGATCGGCATAGAGGACATCCGCATCGGCCAGTCGGGGAGCGTCGATTTCCACGACTGGAGTAGGC
>JACDGO010000459.1 GCA_013821585.1 Sphingomonadaceae bacterium | reverse complement strand
GACTCCCCTCCAGCACTTGCTGGAGGGGCTGGGGGTGGTTCTTCCTTCTCTCACGACGCCAGCACCCCGCGCTCCCTCAGCCACGCGAGGAGCGGCAGCAGCGGCAGACCCATGATCGCGAAGTGGCTACCCTCAATCTTCGTGAACAATTGCGCGCCCGGCCCTTCGATCCGGTAGCCGCCGACGCATTCACCGGCGAACGCCCCCTCGCGCGCGACATAGTCGGCGATGAAGCCCTCGCTCAGCGTCCGCATCGTCAACGTCGCGACCTCGACGTGGCGCCAGACGGGCGCGCCATTCTCTGCGACGACTGCGGCGCTCCACAATTTGTGCGTGCGCCCCGATAACAGCCGCAACTGCTCCGCGAGCGCCCCGCCGGGTTTGTCGAGGCGCGTGCCGTCTTCGAGCGCGACCACCGAATCGCTTCCGACAACGAGGTCGCCCGGCCGCGATCGCGAAACCTTGACCGCCTTCAGCTCGGCGAGTGCGTCTGCCAGATCGCGCAGCGGGAGCGCGGCCATTGACGCCTTGGCGGCATCCTCGTCCATGTTTGCGCCTTGAACCTCGAAGGGAACGCTCGCCGCTTTAAGCATCGCCGCGCGCGACGCGCTCTTCGAGGCGAGAACGAGTGTCACGCCGCCTCGAGCCGCTCGCCGACGAGCCCGATGATCGCCGCCGCGGCTTCCTCGATCGATCGGCGCGTCATGTCGATCACCGGCCAGCCGTTGTCGGCGAACATTCGCCGTGCGAACGCAACTTCGCGCGCGACCGCCTCGCCGTCGACATAGGGCGTATCGGGCGCCTGGTTCAAAGACAGCAGCCGATTGCGTCGCACCTGGATCAGCCGGTCCGCGCTGGTGACGAGGCCGACGACGAGCGGGTGCTTCAGATGGAACAACGCGTCGGGCGGCGGCGATTCGACGACGATGGGGACGTTCGCGCACCGGAAGCCGCGGTTGGCGAGGTAGATCGACGTCGGCGTCTTCGACGTGCGCGAAACGCCGGCGAGCACGATGTCGGCTTCCTCCCAATTCTCACACGCGATGCCATCGTCGTGCGCGATGGTGAACTGGATCGCCTCGACGCGCGCGAAATAGGCGGCGTCCAGCACGTGCTGGCGGCCGGGGCGCGCCTTCGCTGCCTGGCCGAGCATTCCCGACAGCGCATCGGTCACGGAATCGAGCGGCGCGACGGCGGGGAGCCCGAGCGCGGCGCACCCCGCCTCGAGCTTCTTCCTCATCTCGGTATTGACGAGGGTAAACAGCACCATGCCCGGATTCTGCGCGATCTCGCCGAGAATGCGGCCAAGATGCGCCTCGCCGCGCACCATCGGCCAGAAATGCTTCAAGGTCTCCACGCCGTCGAACTGCGCGAGCGCGGCCTTAGCCATCGTTTCGAGCGTCTCGCCGGTCGAGTCGGACAGGAGATGGAGATGGAGCCTCGTCATCGGTCGAGGCTGTGCATAAAAGCGGGGAGCTTGACCAGAGCAACCCGGTGGACGAACGGTCGCACGAATTCCGCGCCCGCTCGCGGGTGTTTCGTCAACACGGCCGTCCACAGGGGGCGGAAAGCCGCGTGGTGCTGTGGACAGCGGGGACGGCTTGCGCGAATCGGCGCGGTTCGGCGGGTCCGCGCGGGTCAAGCTGTTGGCAATATGCGGGCCAGGCGATAATCCGCGCGCATTCGCCTCCAACAGACTCCATCAACCTTTTATTAACTAAGAGATTAGGAAGGACGCGCCCTGACGGACCGCAAGCTCCTCGCCGTCCTGAAAGGCGCGCGCGCCGACACGCCTCCGGTCTGGCTGATGCGTCAGGCGGGGCGCTATCTTCCCGAATATCGCGAGCTACGCGCGAAAAAGGGCGGCTTTCTCGAGCTGGTCAATGACAGCGACGTGGCATGCGAGGTGACGCTCCAGCCGATCCGCCGCTTTGGGTTCGATGGCGCAATCCTGTTTTCCGACATTCTCGTCGTTCCGCACGCGCTCGGTCAGGATCTGTGGTTCGAGGACGGGGAAGGCCCGCGCCTCGCCCCGTGCTTGGTGGATGCCGCGCTGAACACGCTTCAGGCCGCGCCAGAAAGGCTGTCACCGGTCTATGAGACCGTGGCGAAGGTTCGCGGCGTCTTGCCCCCTGAAACGACTTTGCTGGGCTTTGCAGGGTCTCCCTGGACCGTCGCGACCTATATGATCGCAGGGCAGGGAAGCCGCGAGCAGGCCGGGGCGCGCCGCTATGCGTATCGCGATCCACGCGCGTTCGGCGAAATCGTCGATGCGATCGCGGCGATGACGATCGATTATCTCTCACGCCAGATCGACGCGGGGGCCGACGCGGTGCAGCTGTTCGACAGCTGGGCGGGGAGCCTAAGCCCCGCGCAATTCGCGGACTGGGTGATCGCGCCGACCGCGCGCATCGTCGCCGCGCTCAAAACGCGCCACCCCGGGACACCGATCATCGGTTTTCCCAAGGGCGCGGGCGGCAAACTTCCCGCCTATGCGCGCGAAACCGGCGTCGATGCGCTCGGGCTGGATG
>JACDGO010000458.1 GCA_013821585.1 Sphingomonadaceae bacterium | reverse complement strand
CTTCGGCCCAAGCCTCGCGCGCCGCCGGCTGAACCGGCGTCGTCGCGGCGTGATCGAGGTAAAGCCGGCCGGCCATCGTCGCCTTTCCGAAACAATTGCCCTTGAGGGCGCCGACCCTATATAGGCCGCCGCCAGCACGCGCACCCCCGGTCCGCCTACCTCAAGAAAGGCGTCATGCCCGAAGTCATCTTTCCCGGCCCGGAAGGCCGCCTCGAAGGCCGTTTCAATCCGGGTCCGCGCCCGCGCGCGCCGGTCGCGATGATCCTCCACCCGCATCCGCAAGGCGGCGGGACGATGAACAACCGCATCGTCCAGTCGCTTTATCAGACGTTCGTGCGGCGCGGCTTTGCGACCTTGCGCTTCAATTTTCGCGGCGTCGGCAAGAGCCAGGGCGTGTTCGACAATGGCGTCGGCGAGCTGAGCGATGCCGCCTCCGCGCTCGACTGGGTCCAGTCGATCCATCCCGAGGCGCAAACGACGTGGATCGCGGGGTTCAGCTTCGGCGCGTGGATCGGCATGCAACTGCTGATGCGCCGGCCCGAGATCAAGGGCTTCATCTCGATCGCGCCGCCCGCGAACATGTATGACTTCACCTTTCTCGCCCCCTGCCCCTCGTCGGGAATCATCATCCAGGGGACGGGCGACGAGGTCGTCACGCCGAACGCGGTGCAAAAGCTCGTCGACAAGCTGCGCACGCAAAAGCACATCACCATCCACCACGACGAAATCCGTGGCGCGAACCACTTCTTCGAGAACGAGCTGACCGAGCTGATGAGCTCGGTCGACCGCTATCTCGACATGCGCCTCTCGCCCGATTCGCCGATCCGCTAAGGGAAATCGCCATGGAGCTAGAGACGCTCGAGGACAGCGCCGATGGCGACAAGATGCTGCTCGACCTGTTCACCGAAATCGCGATCATCGAGCATCTCGTGCGCGTGCGGATGGAGCCCTATTCGGCCGGGCTGACCGCCGCGCAGTTCGGGATCGTCAACTATTTCGTCCGCCAGGACAAAAAAGAGGAAAAGCTCGCGACGCTCGCCTGGTGCTTTCAGGTCAAGCTTTCCGCGATGCAGGCGTTGATCGGCGAATTGCAGGCGTTGAAGCTCGTCGAGATGGACTGGGTCGATGGCCAGCAGTGCGTGTTCCTGACTGGCGCTGGCCGCGCCAAGCACGCCGAGGCGATGGCCGATATGGCGCCCGACATTCTTTCGATCATGTCCGAATTCTCGCTCGCCGACCTGCGCACGACGACCGAGACATTGAAGGAAATCCGGCGGACGTTCGACAATCTGCCCGATCGGTAGCTAAGGAGCGGCCGCGCCGCCGTGGAAATAGTCGTAAATTCCCTGCGCCATCGTTCCCGACACGCCCGGCGCCTTTCTTAAATCCTCGAGGCTCGCGGCCTTCACCGCCCGCGCCGTGCCGAAGTGCATCAGCAGCGCCTTCTTGCGCGCGGGGCCGATGCCGGGGACGTCGTCGAGCGTCGAGGTGACGAGCGCCTTCGCACGCTTGGCGCGGTGCGCGCCGATCGCGAAGCGGTGTGCCTCGTCGCGCAGCCGCTGGAGGTAGAATAGCACCGGATGGTTGACCGGCAGGCCGATCTCGCGCCCGTCGGGAAAATGGAAGGTCTCGCGCCCGGCGTTGCGGTCCGGCCCCTTCGATACGCCGATCAGCGGCACCTCCTCGACCCCCATCGCGTCGAGCACGCCCTTCACTGCCGAAACCTGCCCTTTGCCGCCGTCGATCAGCAGCAGGTCGGGCCAAGTCCCGCCGTCACGGTCGGGATTGTCGTCGATTGCGCGCGCGAAGCGGCGTTCGAGCACTTCGCGCATCATCGCGAAATCGTCGCCGGGCGCGGTCTCGGCGCGACGGATGTTGAACTTGCGATACTGCCCCTTTATGAAGCCGTCAGCCCCCGCGACGATCATCGCGCCGATCGCGTTGGTGCCCATGATGTGGCTGTTGTCGTAGACCTCGATGCGGCGCGGCGGGCCTTCCAATTCGAACAGCTCGGCGACGTCGCGCATCAGCCGCGCCTGCGTGGTCGATTCGGCGGCGCGTCTGTCGAGCGCCTCCTCGGCGTTGCGCCGCGCCTGCGTGACAAGGCGGACGCGGTCGCCGCGCTGGGGAACCGTCAGGAGCACCCTGCCCCCTGCCCGCTCGCAGAGCGCCTCAGCGAGCAGCGCGGCCTCGGCGAGCGGCCGGTCGGTCAGGATCGTGCGCGGCGGCGGCACGTCCTCGTAGAATTGCATCAGGAAGCTCGCGAGCACCTCGTCCCCGGGGACGTCGGCGGTGTGCGCGGGAAAGAACGCGCGGTGCCCCCAGTTCTGGCCCCCGCGAATGAAGAACGCCTGCACGCAGGTGACGCCCGACTTGCACGCGAGCGCGAAGATGTCGGCGTCGCCCACGCCTTCGGCGTTGATCGCCTGGCTGCCCTGGATGAAGGTCAGCGCCTTCAACCTGTCGCGCAACACCGCCGCCAGCTCGAAGTCCATATTCGCCGCCGCCGCTTCCATCTGCACACCGAGCTTGACC
>JACDGO010000030.1 GCA_013821585.1 Sphingomonadaceae bacterium | reverse complement strand
CCCCCGCGCCCCGCACCGGATAATCACGACGAATGGGTGTCGCCGTTCGTACTACTTTAGCGCCGCCTTAAGCTGTCGTTTGCCGCCTTCGCCTCAAAGGCTACGCGCATGCGCTACTCCGAAAGCGAAAGTTGGCCACCTCCGGTCCAACTGGTTTGACGAGAACATAGTGAGGCTACATCACCTGGGGAAGAACCTTTGCGCGCGCATACGCTTGCGACCCGCGCGTCAGCACGCGGTCACTCGGCAAAATTTCCTCGATCTCGATGTCGGGGATCGGCTCGAGCTCACTGTAGAGCGGGCCGAAATCGGTCTCCAGCGTTTTGCACAGGAGGTCGTCAAAGCTGTCGATCACGAAGTAGTTCTGCTGATAGTCGTCGATGCGATATTTCGTTCGCATCAGTCGCGCCAAATCGAAGCCGAGCCGGTTGGGCGAGGGATCGTCGAGCGCGAATATGGATTCGCCGAAGGAAGAAACGATGCCGGCGCCGTAGATGCGCAGACCCTCCGCAGAGCGGATCAAGCCGAATTCGACCGTATACCAATAAAGACGCGACAGCCTCTCGATCGCGCCGAGTCCGGCCGCGCGTTGTCCCCCGCGCCCGTAGGCCTCCATGTAATCGGCGAAAACGGGATGCGCGAGCAGCGGGACATGGCCGAATACGTCGTGGAAGATGTCGGGTTCGGTCAAATAGTCGATCTGATCGGGCGTCCGGATGAAGCGGCCGGCCACAAAGCGCCGATTGGCAAGGTGGTCGAAGAATATGTTGTCGGGAACCAGTCCCGGCACCGCCACCACTCGCCAACCGGTCGCCTTCATCAATCGTTCGGACAATTCGTTGAAGTTGGGAATGCCCCGCTTCGACATCCGCAGCATGTCGAGGCCGGCCAGGAACTCCGGCGCGACTCGTCCGGGCAGCAATTGGGCCTGGCGATCGAACAACCGATTCCACATCCCATGCTCGGCCGCGGTGTAGCGCTCCCAGTCCTGCGGAATGGTCCAGTCGGCGGCAATGCGATCAACAGATTCAAGCGCGGCATGTCCGATCGTCATGCCTCCCGCCCGTCCAGCGCCGCATCGCGAAAGACGATCGCCAGCACGGTGACACTCCCGCACGCGACGAAGCTGACCGCCATGCCGATCGCAAGCGACCAATCCTCCTGATAATAACCGTGAATCACACCGATCAACTGCATGGCGCCGAAGCCGCAGAACGTGACGATTGACACTCCCCTCGCGCTCCGCGACCGCCAGATCGTCAATGCCTGCGGCACGAACAGCAGCGCGTTAATGATCAGCCCGAGGCCGAAGATGATCGCGACGACGTCCTTCATGATGACGACTCCAAAACTCAAAAAGGATTAAAACTTGAGTTTGGCCTCGATGCCATAGGTCGCCGGCTGGGCGCGAAAGCCAATGTCGTATGGCAGTCCGGAGAAGTTGCTCGGGTTGTAATCGGCATAATACTGGACGTTGAAGACGTTGCGACCGAAGCCGTAGAGGGACCAGTGTTTGCTATCGATTCCAGCTCGTAGATTCACAAGATCAATCGGGCGCTGTACATCGACATTATCGACCTGCCAGTATTTTTTTGCGCGGTGCTGATAATCTGCGCGGAGGATCAACTTAGTTCCGTTGGCAATCGGTCGGCTGTATTGCGCGCTGAGATTGATTGTCCACGGTACAGTTTTTGGCGTGTAGTTGCCGAGCGCTGTCGGGTAGAGCGCGCTCTTGCGAATATTGGTGTCAGTGGTTCCGACCGCAGCGCTCAGCTGAAGGTTCCTGGTGACCAGTGCCTCGGCTTCGAGTTCCACTCCCCAGATGTTAACTCGATCAAGGTTACCGATGATCTGCGAGGCGGTCGCGGCGTCGATGAAGAAAAATTGGTAGTCTTTGTCACGCTCGAAATAGACCGCGCCGTTGACGACCAGCCGACGATTGAGCCAACTGGTCTTAAAGCCCGCCTCGTAATTCTGCAGTTTTTCACTGCGGAACACCGGAATCGCGACTGCGGGCGCATTGAACCCGCCCGAGCGGAATCCGGTGCTGTAGGTCGCGTATACCAGCTTGGAGGGATCGAGCTTGTAGGTCAGCGTAATCTTAGGTTGGACATCGTCGAAGCTGCGCCGGCGGACCGCTCCGCTCACCACGTTAGTCTGCTCTCGACGGTCGCGATCATAGCGAAGGGCGCCAGAGATCGTCAGCCTATCGGTCAGGTCGTAATCAAACTGACCGTAAACGGCATAGGCTTCGTTGGCGTTGCTCTCGCTCTGATTGACGATGCGCACTGCCGGATTATCAAACCCTGATCGCGACCCGGTCACGTCGATAAACGCGCGGGTGTCGAGAGAGCGATTGGTATCGAGATAATAGGCCCCAAGAATCCAGCGGAAAGGACCACGGTTTCTCGACACGAGGCGCAGTTCCTGGCTGGTCTGTTCGACCGACAGGTTCTGCCCTTGGCCGGCCTGGAAACCGAAGCCCAGAAAGCCGCCGGGCAGATCCCTGGAATTCGAGAAGTCGAGGTCACCGCGGTAGTTCTCGATGATGTCCGAATAGCTCGTGATGCTGGTTAGCGTGACGGGGCCGAAGTCGTAATCGACCTTGAACGAAGCATCGGCAATATGACCGAACGTCAATCCCTCGATGTTCGAGCGTGGTGGCTGAATGTCGTTGGCGTTGCCGCTTGCCACTATGCTGTCGGCGATCCCGCCGGCCGAGAAATCGCGATAGGCACCGCGCAGATCGAGGGTCAGACGATCGATGCCGATATAGCTTAGCTGCCCGCGAAGGTTATAGTCGTAGCGGACAAAATCGGTGTTGTCGCCGGTGAACGCGTTCTCGATCCGGCCCCCGTCCTGCTTATAGCTCGCGCTGGCGCGGAAGAGTAACTGGTCCTTGACCAGTGGTCCCGAGAGTGCCGCATCGACGTCGATCGCGTCGCCGTTGCCGTAGCTGCCTTGGAGGAATCCTTCGTAATCGTTGGAAGGCTGTTTGGTGACGATGTTGATGGCGCCGCCGAGCGCATTGCGACCGTAGAGACCCCCCTGCGGTCCTTTGAGCACCTCGATCCGTTTGATATCGAACAGGTCCATCCTGAGCTGCTTCTGGTTGTTTTGCGGGACTCCATCGACGACGACCGCGATGGGCGGATCGGCGTTGTTGATCTGCGAGATACCGCGTACCGTCACGAAGCTGTTCAAATACGTGAAAGATTCGTCGAACGACACGTTGGGGACAAGCGTCAGCGCGTCGGCGGTGTTCCTGATCCCAGCAGTCTCAATTTTTGCCTCATCGAACGCGGTGACTTGAATAGGCACGTCCTGAAGCTTCTGTTCGCGCCGCTGCGCCGTAACGACGATGTCGCCGACCGCCTGGTCGGACTCTGCGGCGGTGGTCTGAGCAACGGCGGGCACCGATGCCAAGGTCATACCGGCTAGCGCGATCGCTTTGACGCCGCTGCGCCTCGACTTGATTTTCATCTCATATCCTCCCCATGATGAACAATATCGGGGCCGCTCGCCGGCTCTACGCCGGACTGAGCGACCAGGTTTTCGATCGGTTGGTAATTTCCGGCGAGGCCGAAGGCAGCCGGCCCCATAATTGCCATTGCCGCAGGCGTGCGCAGTTGACGCGGCGCACTGCAGCCTATGACTACGACCCGCTGCCCGTAGCGCAGACTCTCGGTCGGGATGGCGTGGGCAGTCTCGCGATCGACGATGGTGATGAGGTCCGGAACGATCGCGTGAAGCGCGCCATCGATCTCGACCGAAAGGTTTTCGTTCTGGAAGCGCACCAAGCAGCGGCGGCCGTTCTCCAGCCCCCTCATCTCACAGGTGCCGAACACCCAGCCGCGACTGGTGTCGCGTTCGAGGCCAATGATCTTGCCGTCGAACAGGCGGTAAGCATGGCCATAGAGCGGGTGTAGCCGCAATATGTCGAGCAGACGGTCGATTGGTTCGCCATCGGCGGAGTGGCCTCGGATTGCTGCGCCAATGTCGAGCGCCGCCGACATGCTACCCGCAACCGCGCCGCGCTTCGCCTCCGCGCCGGTCATAGGATAGCACGACAGGGCTGCGCTCGCGCCGAACGAGACGACAAGCGGCCGCGCGAGCTCTTCGGCGGTTTCGGCCACGTTCGTCTCGATGATCGCGCGATTGCCGAACTCGTCGGCGAGCGCCAGAGGAGCGCACGCGATACCGGCGGCGTTGAACGCGGTCATTTGCAGTGACGGAAACGCCCGGCCCATGCCGTCTGCATCGATCAGCGGCAAGTCGCGCATCGCGGCATAGGCGATCGGCAGCGTAGAGTTGATCCCGCCGACTTCAGCGGCGATGATTGCGGTCGCGGCGCGTCCGACGTGCCGTTCAAGCGCGCGCACCGCGCTGTCGGCGTCTTCGAGCGAGAGCAGCTTCTCGATCAGGATCGTCGGCGCACCCATCGCCGCGGCGGTGAAAACGGCGGCGTCGTCGCCGATGTCGGCCAGTGGTAGCAGCCGTACCGGTCCGAACCGCTCAAGCGCTTCGCGGCAGAGCAGCGCGCCAATGAACGGATCGCCGCCGCCGCCGGTGCCTAGAAAGGCTGCGCCGGCGGCAAGATCGTCGATCATCGCGACGGTGATCCGGTCAGCCACGGACGCCTCCGATCGCGGCCAGATCCCCGACTGCGCGGCAGACGATGCGTCGCGCACCGCCGGGCAGGTATTGGAGCGGCAGGTCATCCAGGGTGACGATCCCCACGCTGGCCGGCGCCGCTCCCGCGGCGACGGCAGCGGCGACGGCCTGGGCCCGCGCGTCGTCCAGCGCCTGCTCTCGACCGCCGTCGCCGCAATTGTAGATGCGGTCGATCTCGCCGCCAACTTGACCGATCGCGGCGCCGACGGCGTTAGCGACGCCGGCCTCCGGCGGCCGAATCGTTTCGCTGATTCCCGGCAGCGGTTGATCGATCAGCGCAGCGCCGCCGCCGACCAGGATGAGCGGGACCGGCGCAAGACTCGTCTTCATCCGGTCAAGCCCGTCGGCGAGCAGGCGGTGGATTTCCGCTGACGCCAATCGCATGAGGCTATGATCGAGGCCCGCGACGGCACGTGTATCGCCGATCACGGCGTGACTGACCGCCACCGCTACGTCGGTGGCGGTCAGTGTGTCGCCGCCAAAGACCAGCGCCTCTTCGGTCAGTCGAAAGCCGACCGAGTCGGGGCCAATCGACACACCTCCGTCGAGCGCGCGAACGTGGCTGCCGCCGCCCAAACCGAGCGAGAGGATGTCCGGTGTCCGGAAGTTGGTGCGGATCCCCCCGATATCGACGCTCATTGATGATTGCCGGGGAAAACCACCGGCCAGTACGCCGATGTCGCTGGTAGTACCGCCAATGTCGGCCACCAGCGCGTCGCCGAGCCCTGTCAGGAAATATGCGCCCCGCAGCGAGTTGGTCGGCCCGGCGGCAAAGGTCAGGACCGGGAACCGCTGCATCAGCGACGCGCTCATCAGCGTCCCGTCGTTTTGGCTAACGAAAAACGGCGCAGTGATGCCAAGATCGGCCAGCGCCACAGAGAACGCTCCGGCAACCTTTGCGGCGAGCGGCCGGAGGCTCGCGTTCATGATCGCGGCATTCTCGCGCTCGATAAGTCCGGTGCGGCCGACCTCGCTCGACAGCGTGACGCTAGCGCCGGGAATCTCTTCGCGCAGGATTGCAGCTGCGCGTTGCTCATGCTCAGCGTTGACCTGCGCGAAGATCGATGAGACCGCGACTTCTCCAATTCCGTCCTCCGCGATCCTCCGTGCGAGATCGCGAAGTTGGGCTTCGTCGAGCGCGCCGAGACGGCGTCCATCGAACTGGAAGCCGCCGCCGATCATCGCCGAATGGCCGCGGACAGCATCTCGTAGTCGCGCCGGCCAGGAGGCGAAGGGCGGAATGCTGCGGCTGGCGGGAAAGCCAATGCGTATCGCGGCGACGCGCGCCAGCCCCGACGCTTGGACGAACGCATTGGTGAAATGCGTCGTGCCGATCATCACCGCTTCGATTGCGTTGGGCTTCAGATCGGCCTGAAGGAGCAGGCCGGCAATCGCTGCCTGAATGCCGCCGCTGACATCTGAGGATGTTGGCCGCTTGATCGACGCACGAACCCGATCACCGTCGAGAATGACGGCATCCGTGTTAGTTCCCCCGACGTCGACTCCAATGCGCATATCGCCCTTCCGATTTCCTGAAGGATCGGGCGATGTCGCTGCAACGGCAAGTTGGCGATCGAGTAGGTTAGCAATCCTATCTAGTAGGTTTTTTCTAACCAGTCGTGGGTAGGGGCAACTTAGCCACGGCCTCAGCGCGGTCGTGGACGTTCAGTTTCGCATAGACGTTTTTGAGATGAAACCGTACGGCATGTTCGGTAACATCGAGCCGTCTTGCGATTGACTTGTCTGATCCGCCTGTGGCGAGCTCGTCGAGAACTTGACGTTCGCGCTTCGTTAGTGCGCGTCTTGGCGTCGCCAGCAACTGCGGGCGGACCAGCCCCTTAAGGAACGGATCGACCGCGCTGGTTCCAGAGGCAGCCTGCAAGGCGATCAGCCGATTCGCAACGCTTGGGCCACCGAACTCTCTGAAGGCCCGACGTAGACCGGTCCGTCGCGCGATCGCCAACGCTTCGTCGAAGTCGGCCTGAGCTGCCACGGAATCGTCGGTACGATCGAGCAAGGCGGTGCGCAGCAATAGCCCGCGCACCAAGGTGCGGAGCAGGCCACGCTCGCGAGCGAAGCGGATAAGATCGTCGAGCTTACGGCGCGCCACGCCGGTGTCGCCGGCTGCGAGCGCCCGGTACGCTCTGGCCAGCGTTCCGAACTCGTGTTCCTGCCAGGTCGCAAGCTTGCCGGTAGGCGGCAGTGAGGAGACGCCGGTGTCGAAATTGGGCGACGCCGCCTGATGATATAACCAATGCTCGCCTTCGATGCAGAACTTAAGACCCGTCAGCAGGTTGGCGATACGATCCAGGCTCTGCGCTTTCAGCTGTTTATGCGTGCGTTCGATCGCCGCCGCCGCTGCCGATAAACCATGCTCGTCGGCGATCAGCCGCATCATCGGCTCGAAACCGGCGACATAAATATCCAGCCATGCTTCGGAATGCGGAAGGCGATGTGCAGACAGTTTCAGGTGTCGCGCCGCCTGTTGAGGTAGACCACGCTCGAAGCCGAGTTGCGCGGACAGCGCCGACAACACTGTCTCGGCCCCGTGATCGTCTGAGAATTCCGTCTGCCAGAGACGCCGCGCCCGCGTGAGCGCTTTGCTCGCGCGATCGAGCGCCCCCTGCGCAAGCGCGACGCCGGCCGCATGAAAATGGAGGAACAGCAGACTGTAAGACGCGCCCGCGGCTCGGGCGTGGTTCGACCCCTCCACTATGGCGGCGATGGCCGCGCCGAACTCAGCCTGTTGCGAATGGCGGATTGCTTGGATTGTCGGCAACAAGGGCTTCCATGTCGGATCGACGTCGAACTGATCGAGTTGGTGAAAAAGCTGGTCGTCCTCGGTCGTCGCTGCGCGGCAGCCATAGATGAGGAGCGTCGCGCGCACGAGCGCGGCATCTCGCTCCGTGTCGGGATCATGCGGCAGGCATTCGATAGCTTCGCGGTAAAGCCGGTCCGCCTCGCCCACCCGGCCGTCTTTCAGTAGCACCACGCAGCGCAGCAACTGGAGGCGCGGCTCGGAGCGAACCAAGGCGTCTCCGGCGACCTCCACCAGCGATCTGATCGTGTCGTAACCCTTAGCCAGCCAGAGGCTGAGTCCGCCGGCGCGGATCGTGAATTCGACAATGCGCTGACTCTCGCCTGCCATCGACGCGAGATGCGCCGCGCTGACCACATCGCCTCGATCCGCAGTCCAGTCCGACACCACGCGCAGGAGGGCATTGCGTCGTGCTCGCGATAGGTGGTCGAGTCTGGCGCGAAGTTGCAGGCGCAGCAAAGGATTGTAGCGACAGCTGTTCGGCCCAGGGCCGGAGCTGACGAGCGTCGATAATCGGTCCAGAATCGCGGATTGCCGGATCGAATGCTCGGCAGAAAGCCGGTCGAGAAGGGACTGATCGAATTCGTGGTGCAGCGCCGTGGCGGCGAGGATTTCGAGCCATTCTACCGGAACGGCGGACAACGTCTCTTCGTCGATGTAGCTTGCAACGAGGCTCCGGCCGAGAAAGAGGCCGCCGTCATCAAGCTCGTGGCCGTCAGCCAGCCACCGCGCCAGCAATTGGCTTGGGGCTGGCCAACCTTCGGCAAGCCGGTCGATCTCGCGAATCTGTCCGATCGACAAGGTCGATTGCCAAATCTCAGCGAAGCGGCGACGATGCCAGAGGAGCATGTCGCCACCGATCATCACCGCGGCGCCGTCGGCTATACGCCGCGACAAATGGAGCTTGCTGATCCGCCGTGCGCTGAGGACGAGTCGCGGTGCCTCGGCCGAGAACATCATCGCCGTCACCGCGGCTTCCAGCACGTCGGACCCGACGCGGTCGGCGTCGTCAAAGAACGCGACCTCCGAGCCTGATGTCAAATGTTGTATCGCCAACAGTGCTTCGGTCAACGAGAGGCGCGACGCCGCCAACGCTTCTCCGGCGATCCAAGTGACTTTCGTTCCCTCCTGTCGAAGCCATTCATACTCCAGCGCCATAGCGCAGCTCTTGCCGAACCCAGCCGGCGCATGGAGGATCGTGATGGGAGCGGCGATGCGCAGTCGCAAGCATAGGCCGGGCGAAGACGCCACCAGTGCGTTGACATCAATTGGCGGTCGCCTCCGCCAACGCACCAGATCGATCTCGGGGAACGACATGGTCACGGTACGATAGTCACATGGGTCGCCTCGCGTCTCAAGCAGGGATCTCCAGAGCATTTGTACGCCGGGCTTAGGCCGCACTTCAGAAGCAGCAACACTTTTGTCGCTGCAAAATGCGCCTGGCAATCGCCCTACTCAATCCGAAGTCAGACCTACTCGACCGCTTCGTTGACGCTCACCCCCAAACAGCAGACTTCAACGAAACGAATAAATGATCCCCGTCGTGAGAGGGAACTCATGCTGCGCTATAGTCGCTCTGATATCGTGCAATGTGTCTGGGGCGCAACGCTGCTAGGCAGTGGCGGCGGCGGTGATCTGATCGATGCCCTGAACCTAGCCTATGCATTTCCTTATGACCAACAAGTTCTGGGATAATGCATCGCAGCGACCGTTTACGAACGTAGAAGCACCGCAGTTTGTAGGTAAAAATATCACGATATTGTGTCTCGCGCCGCGTTCACAACTCACGTCTCAACCTGCGGCGATGCAGGGGTTTAGTGATTTTCTCATCGCTTTCGGCTACGCGGGCCAATTCCCGAACTTGACAGCTGATTTGTTACTGAACGAGCAATATACACGATACGGCAATGCCGAAATCACTTACAAGGACTAACAGAGAGGAAGTAGTACGAGCAATAACGCATTTGCCGTGTGCGAAACATCATTTGATGTTTGTGTTTTCAGAAGGCTTGGGGTTAATTGTTGCCATTTGATATTTTGCAGCTTCGCTACGCCATCGCGGCGGCAGATCACGGCAGCTTCTATCGTGCGGCGCGCGCGCTTGATGTGGAACAGTCAACGCTTAGCCGGAATATCCTCAAGCTGGAGCGCGCTATCGGTATGCCGATCTTCGAGCGCTCACGCGCTGGAGTGACTATGACTCTGGCCGGAAACGCGTTTATTCGCGGCGCAAAGCCGATGGTTGCCAGTGCAGACAAGCTCGTTTTGATGATGCGAGCGGCTGGTCAGGGCCGCGCTGGCGGATTGGGGCTGGGGCATAACAGTTCAATTTCGGCCGGCAATTTACGTGCGACAATTATGAGCTGGCATAACGCTCATCCTGACGTTGAGGTCGAGTGCGTGGAGGCCGACCGAAGCGCCCTGCTCGCCGGGCTGGACACTGGCGAGATCGACATCGTGATCCTCATGGGCACCATCAGTCATGCCGGCTTCCGATGTGAGCCGTTTTGGAGCGAGCGGATGCTGGTTGCCCTACCTTCGGTGCATTTGCTCGCCGACCGCAACATTGTGCACTGGACGGACCTTCGCGGCGAGCAGTTCCTATTGCCGGCGGCCGATCCCGGCCGGGAGATACGCGACATGCTACTCGGGCGGCTGTCAGTGTCGGGTGCCGAACCGGACATTCGGATGCGAGAATCTAGCCGCGAAACGATCCTGAGCATCCTCGGCGGCGGTTCCGGGGTGAGTGTCGTGTGCGAGGGCTCGACAGGGGCGCGCTACCCCGATGTGGTCTTTCGACCGATACACGGAGAACAAGGGCCAGCGCTGACCGGCTATTCGGGCTACTGGCGCGACGACAATGGCAATCCAGCCCTTCGCCGTTTCCTTGGATTCATCAAGGCGCGATACGCACTGTCTTTTGATTTTTTGCCGAAAAAGAAAAACTGCGGATCAAGCACCAACTCGCGCTGCACTAGCGGGCGTCCGCCTGATTGCGACTCGACCGCTGAAGAATTAACGGTTGAGTCATGACTAATTTGTTTGAAAATCCACTCGGCCTCGACGGGTTTGAGTTTGTCGAGTTCGCTGCCCCAGAAAAGGGCCTGCTCGAGTCTGCTTTCGGAGCGATGGGCTTTACCTGCATCGCCCGCCATCGCTCCAAGGACGTCGATCTCTGGCGACAGGGCGGGATCAATCTGATCGCGAATTACGAGCCAAAGAGCCCTGCCGCTTATTTTGCCGCCGAACACGGCCCGTCCGCCTGCGGAATGGGCTTTCGAGTCCGGGACGCGCGCGCCGCTTATGACGAAGCCTTAAAGCGCGGCGCCGAGCCGGTCGAGACCACGACCGGGCCGATGGAGCTCCGCCTGCCAGCAATCCGCGGCATCGGCGGCGCGATCATCTATCTGATCGACCGCTATGACGCCAAGGACGATGGGGGCGGTCTGTCGATCTACGACATCGACTTCGAATATCTGCCAGGCGTCGATCGCAACCCGCAGGGCATCGGCTTCAAGCTGATCGATCACCTCACGCACAATGTTTACGGCGGGCGGATGGATCATTGGGCGAAATTCTACGAGCGCATCTTCAATTTCCGCGAGATCCGCTATTTCGACATCAAGGGCGAATATACCGGGCTCACCAGCCGCGCGATGACGGCCCCGGATGGCAAGATCCGCATCCCGCTCAACGAGGAAGGCCAGAAGGGCGGCGGCCAGATCAACGAATATCTGCGCGCCTATAATGGCGAGGGCATCCAGCATATCGCCCTGATCTGCGACGACCTTCCCGCCTGCCTTGACCGGCTCCGTGCCAACAACGTGCCGTTGATGGCCCCGCCGCCCAAGAGTTATTACGACATGCTCGACGAACGCTTGCCGGGGCACGGCGAGCCAGTCGAACAATTGCGCGAACGCGGCATCCTCCTCGACGGCTCGACCGAGCACAACGACCCACGCCTGCTGCTGCAAATCTTCGCCCAGCCGCAGGTTGGCCCGGTGTTCTTTGAGTTCATCGAGCGCAAGGGCGACGAAGGTTTCGGCGAAGGCAATTTCACCGCGCTGTTCAAGTCGATGGAACGTGATCAGCTCGAACGCGGTGCGCTTGATGTGGCGGAAGTATCGTGAGGCCCACTGACACGCTCGCGCCGCCCGAGGCTCCGGTTGCGGCGGCCAAGCCTGTGCTTAACCGCATCCACCACGTCGCCTATCGCTGCCGCGATGCCAAAGAGTCCGCGGACTGGTATGCGGCGGCGCTCGGAATGACATTCCAAACGGCATTCAGCGAGGATCACGTGCCGTCGACCGGCGAATATGATCCCTATATGCACATCTTCCTCGACTGCGGCGGCGGTAACGTGCTGGCGTTTTTCGAACTTCCAAAGCAGCCTGAAATGGGCCGCGACGAGAATACCCCGGCATGGGTCCAGCACATCGCTTTTCAGGTTCAAGATTTCGATGCGCTCAAAGCGGCGAAGGCGCATTTACAGGGCCTCGGCATCGAGGTTCTGGGGCCGACCTGGCACGGCATTTTCCGTTCGATCTATTTTTTCGATCCCAACGGCCACCGGCTCGAGCTGGCCTGCGACATCGGCACGCCCGATCAATATGCGGAACTCAAGCGTGTCGCGCCAATGATGCTCGACGAATGGAGCCGGACCAAGACCGCGCCGAAACACGCTGACTGGCTGCACGTCGATCCCGGCTCACTGGTCGAATAAGGTCTGGAGATTCCAGTAAATAGAGCAGCTA
>JACDGO010000457.1 GCA_013821585.1 Sphingomonadaceae bacterium | reverse complement strand
CGCATCGGCGATGATCTTCGCGTGCTCCGCCTCGCTGCGCCCGCGCGGGCCGTAGCCGCCGAGCTGGTTCACCGCCTGCGGGGTCAGGCCGACGTGCGCCATCACCGGAATTCCGCGCCGCGACAGGAACGCGATCGTCTCCGCCATCGCCGCGCCGCCTTCGAGCTTGACCGCCGCAGCGCCGGTTTCCTTGAGAATCCGCGCGGCGCTCGCGAACGCCATCTCGGGCGAGCCTTCGTAGCTCCCGAACGGCATGTCGATGACGACGACGCTATGATAGCTCCCGCGCACCACCGCGCCGCCGTGCGCGCACATCATCTCGAGCGTCACGGGCACAGACGATGGCAGTCCATAGATTACCTGCCCCAGCGAATCGCCGACCAGCAGCAGGTCGCAATGCGGGTCGAGCAGCTGCGCCATCCTGACGGTGTAGGCGGTCAGCATCACCAGCGGCTCGCCGCCCTTGCGCTTTCGTATCGACGGGATGGTCAGCCGCTTCATCGGCAACGGCGTCGGATGCGCGCGGCTGGTCGAGGTGTCGAGGGTGTAGGTGGTGGACATGACTACCAGAGCGTCCTCACGTTGTATTTTCGGATGTTGCCGTCGCGCGTGACGAGAATCATGTCGTCGCGTAGCGCTTGGGCGATCATGATCCGGTCGATGGGGTCGCCGTGGTGCGGCGGCAGGCTCGCCGAATAGCGATGAAGGTCGAAGGCGAGGTCGAGCGACGTGATCGGCAACAGCTCCAGAAGCTCGTCGAGCGGGGCGGCGAGATCGATGCGGCCGCGCGCCTGGATCCACTGAAACTCCCATGCCGCCACGGCGCTGAAATAAAGGTCGTTGTCGGGAGCGCTGAGCGCGGCGAGCGCCGGTCCGCTCAGGCGCGGGTCCGCCGATCCCCACCAGACCAACGCATGGGTATCAATCAGCAGCTTCATCAGGCTTTGAATAGAAGCGCTGAACCTGATCTTCTTCCCATGCGGCGACCTCTTCGTCGGTCATCATCGGCCGGGTCCAGTCAAGGTCCGGATCGAAGCGGCCCTTGAACATGCCATGGAAGGCCTTCAAGCGGCGTGCTTTCTCGGCCCGCGACGCGGATTCGGAATCGACGCTTGGCCCCGCCGGGACCAAGCGCACTGCCGGGACCCCCGCGCGCGCGATCAACACATCTTCGCCACGTTCCGCCGCCGCGACGAGCTGCGACAGCCGGTCCTTGGCCTGCCCGATGTTGACGTGGATTCCCATGGCTTGGCCAAGCTAGCTTGGCCAAGCGCGAAAATCAACCGACCTCGACGCCCTTCCAGAAGGCGATGCGGTCCTTGATCTCGGCGGCGGCCGGCTTGGGGTCGGGATAATACCAGGCGGCGTCGCGGTTTCCCGCGCCGTCGACAATGATCGAATGATAATGTGCCGTGCCCTTCCACGGGCAGACGCTCGTGGTGGCGCTGTCGCGCAGCGTGGACACGTCGACCGACGCGCACGGGAAGTAATGATTACCCTCCACGATGACCGTATCGTCGCTTTCGGCGATCGTCGCGCCGTTCCAGACTGCCTTTGCCATGCGCCACCTTGCCGCCCGCGCGCCGCGCTGGCAAGGCGTGGGACATGCAATACTGGCTGATGAAATCCGAGCCCGCGAAATACGGCTGGGACGATCTCGTCCGCGACGGCCGGACGGTGTGGGACGGCGTGCGCAACCATCAGGTCGCGATATGGCTGCGTTCTATGAAGACCGGCGACCGCGCGCTCTTCTATCACAGCGTCGAGGAGCTCGCGGCGGTCGGCATCATGGAGGTAGTGGACGAAGCGCACCCCGACGCCAGCGACCCGACCGGGCGCTTCGTCGCGGTCGATGTCGCGCCGGTGAAGTCGCTCGCGACGCCCGTGACGCTCGCCGCGATGAAGGCCGAGCCGAAGCTCGCCGACTTGCCCCTCTTCCGCCAGTTCCGCCTGTCGATTGTGCCGCTGACCGACGTGGAGTGGGCGACGGTCATGCGGATGGCGGGGGAAGCTTCAGCGACGGCTACTTAGCGACAGTAATTAAAGCTCAAAAAAGACTAATTTCTAGCAGAAGAGTTGTGGCCGGGTAAAACGTCGTCCGCGAGCTGATCTATCGAGGTCATCAAGGTTTCCGGGTTAGTATCTGACGGGTCGTAATATACGCGCACAGTCGAAATTCCAGCACCGGATACATTCTTGACACCGGCTATCTCGACAACGGCTTGGGACAGTTCACGTCTCTTTTCCGCAGGCCATCCCGAGCAATCGAAATCAACGACCGCATTGGTCCCGATAGACAGATTATTAGTCGGCGTAATCCCGATTTACCTCCACTATTGCTCAGTTGCAACTGCCAAGTCACCTTGCGAATCAGACGTTTTTCACCGCTCCTTGCCGCCACCCGGCTTGCTCGGTCCGCGAGGTCCACGCCGTTCGACCACCGGCGGCTTGCCCGGTCCGCGCGGGCGGTGGGGGCGCGGGGGAGCGTGGGGGCCGCGCGGACCCGGAGGAGGCTGGGGCCGGCCGCCCGCACCCTTCGCCACCGCAT
>JACDGO010000456.1 GCA_013821585.1 Sphingomonadaceae bacterium | reverse complement strand
TCGCGCGGCGCGAAGCGCCGCATCCCCCTCTCCAAGCTACGCTAGGCAGCGAGCTGCCAAGCTTCGCTATCCTCCCCCTCCAGGGGGGAGGAGCTTAGTCGTGCCGCGCATGAACATGATCGAGGCGATAAACTCGGCGATGGACGTCGCGATGCAGCGCGACCCGAACGTCACCGTGCTCGGCGAGGACGTCGGCTATTTCGGCGGGGTGTTCCGCGCGACCGCAGGCCTCCAGAAAAAGCACGGCAAGACGCGCGTATTCGACACGCCGATCACCGAATGCGGAATCATCGGCGTCGCCGTCGGCATGGCCGCCTATGGCCTGCGCCCGGTCCCCGAGATCCAGTTCGCCGATTATATCTATCCTGGCCTCGATCAGCTGGTCAGCGAGGCGGCGCGGCTGCGTTACCGCTCGGCGGGCGAATTCCCGATGCCGATCACGGTCAGGTCGCCGTTCGGCGGCGGCATCTTCGGCGGGCAGACGCATTCGCAGTCGCCCGAAGCGATCTTCGCGCACATTTGCGGCATCAAAACGGTGATCCCGTCGACGCCCTATGACGCCAAGGGCCTGTTGCTGGCGGCGATCGAGGACAATGATCCCGTCGTCTTCTTCGAGCCCAAGCGCATCTATAACGGGCCGTTCGACGGCCATTACGACCGTCCGGTCCAACCGTGGGCGAAGCACGATGCGTCCGAAGTGCCCGAAGGCCATTACACGATCCCGCTTGGCGAGGCGGCGATCGTGCGCGAGGGCGCGGACGTCACGATCCTGACATACGGCACGATGGTCCACGTCGCGCTCGGCACGGTCGCGGACAAGGGCATCGACGCCGAGGTGATCGACCTGCGCACGATCGTTCCGCTCGACATCGAATGCGTGGAGGCAAGCGTGAAGAAGACCGGCCGCTGCGTGATCGTTCACGAAGCGACGCGGACCGGAGGCTTCGGCGCGGAGCTTTCCGCGCTGGTGCAGGAACGCTGCTTCTATCATCTCGAGGCGCCGGTCGAGCGCGCGACCGGCTTCGACACGCCCTATCCGCACAGCCTCGAATGGGCGTATTTCCCCGGGCCGTTCCGCATCGGCGCGGCGATCGACAAGGTTATGAAGGACTAACGACGCATGGCCCGCTTCACCTTCCGCCTGCCCGACATCGGCGAAGGCATCGCCGAGGCCGAGGTCGTCGCCTGGCACGTCAAGGTCGGCGACCGTATCGAAGAGGACGGACCGATCGCCGATATGATGACCGACAAGGCCACGGTCGAGATGGAGTCGCCGGTCAGCGGCACCGTCGTCGAGATCGCGGGCGAAGTCGGCGAGATGATCGCGATCGGCTCCGCGCTCGCGGTGATCGAGGTCGAAGGGGCGGACAGCGATCTGCCGGGGGCATATCGCAGCCCCCGAGACGGCTCGCAGAGCGAGCCGCGGGCCGAGGGCGAGGCGGAGGCTCCGGCGGTCGAGGCGCGGATCGACGCCGAAACGCCCGATGCGGAGAGGGTCGAAGCGATCGTCGAGAGTTCCCCGGCGAAGGCTGGGGTCCAGTCGACAAGCCCTGACGAAAAGAGCGCGCCGCCAGCCGCAGCCGACATCGCGGCTGGACCCCGGCCTTCGCCGGGGAACAAGGAAACAAAGGTTGGCAAGTCTCAAAGCCCTCAAGATGCGCATCGGCTCGGTCAAGTCGACGCAGAAGATCACCAAGGCGCTCAACATGGTTGCGGCGTCGAAGCTTCGCCGTGCGCAGCAGAGCGCGACCGCGGCGCGGCCCTATTCGGAGCGGATGACCGACGTCGTCGCGAGCCTCGCCTCGCGCATCACGCCGGGGCCGCAAAGCCCCAAGCTGCTCGGCGGCACGGGCAAGGACGACACCCACCTGATCATCCTCGCGACCAGCGACCGCGGGCTTGCCGGGGCGTTTAACAGCAACATCGTCCGCGCCGCCCGCCGCAAGGCCGAGGAGCTCGATGCGCAGGGCAAAAGCGTGTTGTTCTACATCGTCGGGCGCAAGGGCCGCCCGGTGATCCAGCGCTTCTATCCCAAGGGGATCATCGCCCAGTTCGACACCGGCGAGATCAAGAACCCGGCCTATGCCGACGCGCAGGCGGTGGCGAAGGAAATCGTCGACCGTTACTTGACCGATGGCGTTGACGTGGTCCACCTGGCCTACGCGCACTTCCGCTCGACCCTGGTACAGGAGCCGGTGATCGAGCAAATCATCCCGGTCGCGCCGCGCCCGAGCAATGACGATCGCGCGCAGCCAGCCAAGGCGGGCCCGCCCGCCGCGGTCGAATATGAACCCGACGAGGAAGAAATCCTCGCCGACTTGCTGCCGCGCAACATCGCGGTCCGGATCTACCGCGCGATGCTCGAGAATCAGGCGGGCTTTTACGGTTCGCAGATGACCGCGATGGACAATGCCACGCGCAACGCCGGCGACATGATCAAGAAGCTCGCGATCGTCTACAATCGCCAACGCCAAGCCGCGATCACGACCGAGCTGGTCGAGATTATTTCGGGCGCGGAAGCTTTGTAGTGACATCGTCATCCCGGGCTTGACC
>JACDGO010000455.1 GCA_013821585.1 Sphingomonadaceae bacterium | reverse complement strand
GCCCCCGCCCGTGCTGGCCCGCGCCAAGTCGGTGCTGGCGAAGCTGGAGGCGGGCCGCGCCGCGACCGGCGGGCTGGCGGTGGGGCTCGACGATTTGCCTTTGTTCGCGGCGTTGGTTGAGGAGGAAGCGGGCGATCCGTTGCAGGAGGCGCTCGACGCGATTCATCCCGATGTGCTGAGTCCGCGGGAGGCTCTAGAGGCGCTTTATCGGTTGAAGGCGCTTTCTGCCGAATAGTCCTCGGGCTGCGGCGATCAGGCGCGTTCCGCTTTGAGCGGCATGACGGTGGGCAAGGGCGCCGCGCGCTTCCCTCGTTTGTCGCGCATCCGATACTTGCTTTGATAGTCGCGGCGCTGCTTCATCGCTTCGTAAAGGACGATCCCAGAACTCGTCCCCAAATTCAGACTTTCAATCATGCCGAACATCGGGACGCTAACGCACGTCTCTGCGCGTTCGACGGCGAGGTCGCTGATTCCCACAGCCTCGCTGCCGAACCACATCGCGAGCTTGGAGTGAATGGTAAAATCAACCTCGTGGAGATAGAAGCACGCCTTGCCCTTGACGTGGGGCGAAGTGACTATTGATTTGAAGTTCTTCCTTTCCAAGTGATCGAGCATACGTCCGTGCTGTCGAAGCGTCTGACAAAGGTCCACTTCACCGCCGAGACTGAGGTTTTCGATACAGACTTTCGCTCGCGCAGCTCCTGCCAATCATCAGGGAGCGAGTGATGAGGATCGACGACATAGACCTTTTCCACGCCCAGCGCGTTCACGTTTCGGATGACGGTTCCGAAGTTTTTGATGTCGGTCGGATTCTCGATCACCGCAATCAGGTTTTTGCAGCGAAACGGCGCGATCTCGTCCGCGCGCTGACGGACCGATGGCTTCGAGCGAGGCTTGTCCTCGGTCTCAGTTTTTAGCCCTGCTGTCATACGAACCTATCTCATTCGCTGCCATAGCTTCCGATCGCCTCGAAAAGCGTGGTCAGCGCCTCGCGTTCCGCCGCGCTCAGCTCCGGCTGCTTAAAAACTCCCGCCTCAGCAAAGCCTCGGCACGTGTCTGCCAGCCGCGTCCAGTGGCGCGCATCGCGGTCAATAGATCCGGCGACAGCCTTAGCGAAATGGCTTGCTTGACCGCCTCCGGTCGAAGGCGCGGCCGGCCGGGCCGCCGCGTCAGCAACGCGGCGACGTCCGCGCCCGCAACTTCGCTCGTCGGGCGCGTGCGCGCAAAGTCCGCCTCGGTCCACTCAGGATTGTCGTCCCAGTCTTCGTTCATACCAACGTAGCTCCTTGGGCCGCGTTCTTGAAACTTATCAGCCGCACAACATCGTCCCGTCGAACATAGGCGATCATGTGCAACTTGCCGTCGATCTTCCCGATCGCGCGATATCGCTGCTCCCCATAGTCGCGCCGCTCATCGGCGATCTCGATCGGTTCCAGGTCGAAGCCCCCGAACTCGCCGAGAGACAGGCCATGTTTTCTCCGGTTCGCCGAATCCTTGACCTGATCGAATTCCAGTCTCAACATTTATGTATATACTCAAAGTCTGGATAGATCAAGCCCCATAACTCCCAGTTGCCTCGAACAGCCGCGTCAGCGCATCGCGTTCGGCCACACTCAGCTCGGGCCGCCACACTTCGAACAACAGCACCACGCGCGTTTCGGTGCTGTCGTTCCAGGCCTCGTGCTGAATGCTATCGTCGAACATCATCAGCTTGCCCGCCTCGACCGCGCGCAGGTCGTTGCCGACGCGCAGGCGGCAGTCGGGCGGCACGATCAGCGGCAAATGCACGATCAGCCGCGTGTTGAGCATCCCGTTGTGCGGCTCGATATGCGTGCCGGGCTTCAGCACCGAGAACAGCGCCATCGGCGAACGCCGGGCGATGACCGGAATCGGGAGGTCCGCCAGCGCGGCCATCGTCGCGGGGCAGCGGTCGGCGTTCGCCGTCACGCGCGCGCCGTTTTCCCAGAGATAAAACGCGCTCCAGCTCGGGTCGCCGAGCAATTTATGCCCATTGTTCGCACGCGTCGGGTCGGCCTCGACATAGGGCTTGAACCCCGCGTCGCCCGCCATCGCGGCTTCCAGTTCGGCGCGGATCGCGGGCACGGCCCCTTCCAGCTCCGCCGCCCAGGCGAAACCGGCAGGATCGTAGAACTGGATGTGCGGCAGGCCGGGATAGAAAAAGCTCGTCGGCGCCTGGAAATAGGGTTGCTTCTCGCCCGCGACGATCGCCACCGCCTCGGCGAAGCGCGGACCTGCGTCGACCTCGGCCAGTGTTCCCCGCAAGTGTGCGACATAGCGCGTGCTGACTTCGGCGAGCGCGGCCTCGGCGCGCGCGAGCGCTTCCGCAATCGCGGGCGTGCGCTGTGCGGCTTGCGCTGAATTCCACGCCAGCCCGTAGAACGATCCCGCCGCGCGGTCGTCGCCGGTGCGCGCGACGATATCGCCCTTCATCACCAGCGCGACGATGTTGCGCGGTTCGGCGGCGAGGACGCGGTCGAGCGCGCCGCCCGCCGCCGCGTCGTCGCCCTCGCAAGCCCGCGCGAGCCACAGCCAC
>JACDGO010000029.1 GCA_013821585.1 Sphingomonadaceae bacterium | reverse complement strand
CACTATCCGATCCGCCACCGCGTTCCTGTACGCCGCATCCGCCATGATGCTCATTCGCCGTCTAGCTCGTTACGCATGAGATTCGAAACGGACTCTAAGTAAACTGTTACTGTAATAACGGCGGGGGTCATGGCGCGGCTGGCCTGATCGGGCCGGTCTAATTTTGAGCGGAGGTTCTGGACCGCGAAAATCCGCGAAAGGGGGGCTGGCCGCATATCAACCGGCCGGTTGATACCTAGCTCTTACTTTGGTCATCACGGGCCGACCTTGATCGTGCATCACTGTGCCGCATCGGGACCAACTGTCACTTTTAAAACTGTTGTTTTCTTGAAGTAAGGATGAGCGGGAGATTACAATCCGTCCATCTAAAATGGGTGTCGCAATGAAGAACGCAACTCGGCTGCTCGCAGCCGCCTTAGTGGTGCTGTCCGCTGCGCCCGCCGCCGCCCAGATCATTGTCGTGAACCCCAGCTTCGAGATCGTCGACAACCGAGGCTATGATACGACGTGATACGGCCCTGATCGAAACATCGGCACTGTCGATTTGTATGGCGACCAAGCTCACACCGGCAGCCAGTCCTACGGTACGAGCTGTATTGGCGAGGAATGCCTGCTGTACGGTGAAGGTGACTTCTTTGGCCAGCTTCTAACGACCATGCCGGGCCAAACCTACATGCTTAGCTTCTGGGAGTCGGAATATGGTGGGCCGGGGACCGGATTCTCGGTTTATTGGGACGGGCAACTTGTTTCATATGTCTTGGACCCGAATAATTCCACCGATCCGAGTGTTCAGATCCTTATCGGCAGTTCTTCGTCAACAACCTCGTTGCTATTGGCACATCGATGGATCTGGAGGTTCACGGTCGGAATGATCCTGGCGCGATATTGATGGATGATTTCTCCGTTGAGGCGGTGCCCGTAAGCCCCGTGCCCGAACCTGCGATCTGGGCAATGATGATCGTCGGCTTCGGCGCGATTGGCGGCGCGATGCGGCATCGCCGACAGGTTTCCGTCCGCTTCGCGTGATTTCGTGGATGCGTGCCGCTGCTTGGGCGGTGACACTCACTACAAGTTGCTTGTCCTCCGACCCGACCCTGACCGTGCAGGACACAGCTCTGCGCGTTGATAACGGTGCCATTACGGTGGCAATTCCGGGGACACGAACCGATTTGCAGGCTGGGGGTCGTGGGGGACTGCCAACTCGCTCCTTCCACGCTGGCGGCTCGAGATTGTTTCCCACGGCCCGCCGCCCCTTCGTTGGCGTCTCTCCGTGACCTTCTTTCCAACACCCGTTGCAGGACGACGGCTGCCGCGCTGTTCATCAGGCGCGTTCGCTGGCAAGAGGCCGCGCGATGCTGACGCTTGTCGCCGCCCTCGCCGTCGCCGGGTCGCAGCTCGCGATGGCGACGCCCGCGCACAGCCGCTACTCGATCACCATCCCACTCGATCCGCCGCAGCCGGGCCTTCCCGCGCCGCGCATCCTCGGGCGCGTAGGGCGGCCGCTGGTCGTGATCGACGCGGGGCACGGCGGCTATGATCCCGGCGCGATCGCGCCCGAAGGCGGCGTGCGCGAGAAGGACGTGACGCTGGCGATGGCACATGCGATCCGCGACGAATTGCTCAAAGGGGGCCGGGTTCGCGTCGCGCTGACGCGCGAGGACGACCATTTCCTGATCCTTCAGGAGCGCAGCGAGGTCGCGCGCGCCTTGAAGGCCGATCTGTTCATCTCGGTCCACGCCGACAGCGGGGTGGGCGAGGCGAGCGGGGCGACGATCTACACGCTTTCGGAGGTCGCGTCGGACGCGCGCGCCGCCGAGCTCGCGCGGCGCGAGAATAAGGCCGACATCATCAACGGCGTCGATCTGTCGCGCGCGAACGGCGACGTCTCGTCGATCCTGATCGACCTCGCGCAGCGCGAGACGATGGACGCCTCGTCGCACTTCGCCGACCTGCTGCGGCGCGAAAGCGGCGGAAACGTGCCATTCCGCGGCGCCTATCACCGGATGGCGGGCTTCGCGGTGCTCAAGGCGCCCGACACGCCCGCGGTGCTGCTAGAGGTCGGCTATGTGACGAACCCCGAGGATGTCGCGCGGATCACCTCGCCGTCGGGCCGCGCGGCGATCGCGACAGCGGTGCGGCGCGCCGTGGACGTGTTGTTCGCCCGTAAGCTGACGAAGCGATAGCGCAACGCGCTTCCAACGCCTCGCAAAGCTGTTAGAGGACGCCTGCGATGGACGAGGGTGAGAGCGACACGCTGCGGCTTAACTTGCGGCGCGACGGCGGGGTTGCGCTCGAGCGGATGCGCGGGCTGTGGCAACAGCGCTGGGCGCGCTTGGCAGCGATGCTCGTCGCCGCGCTCCTCCTCTTGTGGCTGATCGTCTGGCTGGTGTTCGCGCGCGGGCTGCCCGATGCCCGGACCTTGCTCAGCTACCG
This sequence comes from Sphingomonadaceae bacterium, assembly GCA_013821585.1. Taxonomy (GTDB): domain Bacteria; phylum Pseudomonadota; class Alphaproteobacteria; order Sphingomonadales; family Sphingomonadaceae; genus Sphingomonas_O. Next base: position 9,946 of record JACDGO010000029.1, on the reverse strand, counting down.
CCCGCCGCTGCCTACCAACGTGCGCGGTTACGACGGGACGCCGATCCACAGCTACGCGCGCGAGCGGCGCGTCCAGCTCGCGTTCGACGAATATCCCAAGGTCGTGATCGACGCGTTCATCTCCGCCGAGGACAAGACATTCTTCAGCCACGGCGGCGTCGATTATCCGGGCCTCGCGGGCGCGGTGATCGACTATGTCTCGAAACTCGGCTCGGGCCGCCGCGCGAAGGGCGGATCGACGATCACGCAGCAGGTCGCGAAGAACCTGCTCGTCGGCAACGAATATTCGGTGGGCAGGAAGATCAAGGAGGCGATCCTCGCCTACCGGATCGAGGACGTGCTTTCGAAGCAGCAGATCATCGAGCTCTACCTCAACCAGATCTTCCTCGGGCGCAACGCCTATGGCGTCCAGTCGGCGTCGCGCGCCTATTTCAACAAGGATGTCGGCGATTTGACATTGCCCGAGGCGGCGTATCTCGCGATCCTGCCCAAGGCGCCGGCGAACTACGCGCCCGAACGCTTCACGCCGCGCGCGATCGAGCGGCGCAATTATGTGCTGACCGAAATGCGCCGCAACGGCTATATCGATGATGCGCAGTTCGCGGCGGCGAGCGCCGCGCCGCTCGGTACCGTCGGTCGCGTCGTGCCGCACGACGACGCCAATGCCGGTTATTTCACCGAGGAAGTCCGCCGGGCGCTGATCGCGCGCTTCGGCGAAGACGCGAAGGCGGGGCCGAACTCGGTCTATGCGGGCGGACTCTGGGTACGCACCTCGCTGTCGCCGCCGTTGCAGCATTATGCCGAGGACGCGCTGCGCGACGGCCTGCTGCGTTACGACCACGGGCACGGCTGGAACGGGCCGATCGGCCATGTCGACTTGACCGGCAACTGGCAGCAGAATTTCGCTGCGACGAACATCGGCGTCGCCTATCAGAACTGGCGTGCGGGCGTCGTGCTGGCGAAGGAAGGCGGCGCGGCGCGGATTGGCTTCGCCGACGGATCGACCGGAAGCCTGCCCGCCTCCGCCGCGTCGATGCCGAAGCGCGGCGGCGGCGCGGCGTTCGACGCGCTCCAGCCGGGCGACGCGATCGCAGTCGCGCCCGACGGCGGCGGCTGGAGCTTACGCAACATCCCCGAAATCTCTGGCGGGATGGTCGTCGAGAACCCGCACACCGGGCAGGTGCTGGCGATGCAGGGCGGGTTCGACGCGCGCCTCGGCAGCTTCAATCGCGCGACGCAGGCGCTGCGTCAGCCGGGGTCGAGCTTCAAGCCGTTCGTCTATGCCGCCGCGCTCGACCACGGCATGACGCCCGCGACGATCATCGTCGACGGACCGTTCTGCGTCTATCAGGGCGCGGTTCTCGGCCAGAAATGCTTCAGGAACTTCGGCAACACGCGCGGCGCGGGGCCGCAGACGATGCGCTGGGGCGTCGAGCAGTCGCGCAATCTGATGACGGTGCGGGCCGCCAGCCAGACCGGAATGGACAATGTCGTCAAGATGGCCGACGCAGTGGGGATCAGCTCGCCGGGTCAGCCCTATCCGAAAGTGCTCGCGATCGCGCTGGGCGCGGGCGACACGACGGTGATGCGGATGGTCAACGGCTATTCGATCCTCGCCAACAACGGCCGCGCGTTGAAGCCGACGCTCGTCGATTTCGTCCAGGACCGCGACGGCAAGGTCATCTATCGCGCCGACAGCCGCCCGTGCGACGGTTGCGACCAGCCCGATTGGGACGGAAAACCCATGCCGCGCCCGCCCGCGCGGACGCGTCAGGTGGTCGATCCGATGACCGCCTATCAGGTCGTTCACATCATGGAGGGCGTGATCCTGCGCGGCACCGCGACGGTGCTGCGCGACCTCAACCGGCCGCTGTTCGGCAAGACCGGCACGACCTCCGGCCCGACCAACGTCTGGTTCGTCGGCGGCTCGCCCGACCTCGTCGGCGGAGTCTATATGGGTTATGACACGCCGCGCTCAATGGGCGGCTATGCGCAGGGCGGCGTGATCGCCGCACCGATCTTCAAGGCGTTCGCGCAAAAGGCGATGAAGGACATGGCCGTAATCCCGTTCCGCGCCACCGCGGGAATCCGCATGGTCCGCATCGATCGCCGATCGGGCAAGCGCGTCTATGGCGCTTGGCCGGGCGATGACCCCAAATCGGCGGTGATCTGGGAAGCGTTCAAGCCCGAAAGCGAGCCGCGCCGCTCCGCGCGGCGCGAGGAGCTTCCCCCCGCCGACGCCGCGAAGATCGCGGTGCGACCGCCGCTGCCGCGCAACCGGCCCGACAGCGATTTCTTGCAAAGGCAGGGCGGGATTTACTAACCCGCCGTTTCCGCACCCAAAGGACCGAACGATGCGCGCCGAAGCGCAGGGCCATGTCGATCAGATCAATGCCGCGCTCGCGCTGCTGCGCCGGTTCCTCGACTGGGACCGCGCGCTGAAGCGGCTCGACGAGCTGAACGCGCGCGTCGAGGATCAGGCGCTGTGGGACGATCCCAAGGCCGCGCAGGAAGTGATGCGCGAGCGGCGGCGGCTCGAGGAGGCGATCGGCGCGACGCGCGAGATCGGATCGGAGCTTTCCGACACCGTCGAGCTGATGGAGATGGCGGAGGCCGAAGGCGACACCGCAATGGCGGACGACGCGGTCGCGAGCCTCGCCCAGCTCGCCGGGCGCGCCGAGCGCGACAAGGTCGCGGCGCTGCTCGCGGGGGAGGCCGACGCGAACAACACCTATGTCGAGGTCAATTCGGGCGCGGGCGGGACCGAGAGCCAGGACTGGGCCGAAATGCTCAGCCGCATGTACACGCGCTGGGCCGAGCGCCACGGCATGAAGGTCGAGCTGATCGACTATCACGCCGGCGAGCAGGCGGGGATCAAGTCCGCGACCTATCTGCTCAAAGGCGAGAACGCCTATGGTTATGCCAAGACCGAGAGCGGCGTGCACCGCCTCGTGCGCATCAGCCCCTATGATTCGAACGCGCGGCGGCACACGAGCTTCGCGAGCGTCTGGGTCTATCCGGAGGTCGATGACGACATCGACATCGAGATCGTTGAGAGCGACTTGCGCATCGACACCTATCGCGCGTCGGGCGCGGGCGGGCAGCACATCAACACCACCGACAGCGCGGTCAGGATCACGCACATCCCGACCAACATCGTCGTTTCGTGCCAGAACCAGCGCAGCCAGCACAAGAACCGCGCCGAGGCGATGAAGCAGCTGAAGGCGCGGCTCTACGAAAACGAGCTGCAAAAGCGCGAGGCGGAATCGGACGCGGCGAACGCCGCCAAGACCGACATCGGCTGGGGGCACCAGATCAGAAGCTATGTGCTCCAGCCCTATCAACTGGTGAAGGATTTGCGCACCGGCGTGACATCGACGTCCCCCAGCGACGTGCTCGACGGCGATCTCGACCGCTTCATGGCGGCGGCGCTGAGCCAGCGGGTGACGGGAGAGAAGGTCGTGGTGGAGGACGTGGAATGAGCACGGCACGCCGTCCCCGTTCCTCCCGGGCGCAGTCGAGGGACTATGCCGAGCGCAGTCGAGGCCTTTCCTTTCTTCGTCGCTACGCATTTCTCGCTTCGCTCGAAACGGTCGCTCGACTTCGCTCGGGAGGAACGGCTCTTTTTCTGTTCTCCGTCCTCGCCGCCTGCCATCCCGACACCGCCGCGCGCGAACCCAAGCCCTCGGACTTCCCCGCCGCGCACCGCCCGGTCGCCTCGATCGTCTCCCCGCGCTGGTCTGACGAGCCGACGCGCGACAAGGCGGGGGAAGCGACCGACGTAATGAACCGCGCGGGCGTGAAGCGCGGCATGACCGTCGCGGACATCGGCGCGGGCGAGGGCTATTACACGATCCGCCTCGCCACGCGCATCGGCAAGAAGGGGCGTGTCCTCGCCGAGGACATCGTGCCCCAGGTGCGCGACGCGCTCGCCGAGCGCGTGACGCGCGAGCGGCTCGACGCGGTCAGCGTCCGATTGGGTGAGCCCGACGATCCCAAGCTGCCCGAGGCGAGCTTCGACCGCGTGTTCATGGTCCACATGTATCATGAGATCGAAAGCCCCTATGCGTTCCTGTGGAACCTCCGCCCTTCGGTGAAGCCGGGCGGGCGCGTGATCGTCGTCGACGCCGATCGCCCGACCAATCTCCACGGCACGCCGCCAAAGCTGCTCGAATGCGAATTCGCCGCGGTCGGCTACAGGATGGTCGACATGCAGACGATGCCCGCGGCCGGGGGCTATCTCGCGGCATTCGTACCCGCCGGTGCGCGGCCCGAGCCGAAGGCGATCAGGGCTTGTGAAGTTGCGGAATAGCGTAACGGTTTATTCCGCGGCCTCCAGCTTGTCCTGTGTCCGGGTCATGAAATCGCCCGCGTCGTGGCGTTCGTGGAGCTGGCTCGACGGCTCGCCGAACGTGCGATTGACCATGCGGCCCCGCTTGACCGCCGGGCGCGCGGCGATCGCGTCGGTCCAGCGCTGCAGGTTCGTGTAATCCTGAACCTGAAGGAAATTGCCCGCGTCATAGAGCAGCCCCTTCGCCATCCCGCCATACCAGGGCCAGACGGCGACGTCGGCGATCGTATAATCGTCGCCCGCAAGATAAGGGCTGTCCGCCAACCGCCGGTCGAGCACATCGAGCTGGCGCTTCACCTCCATGGCGAAGCGGTCGATCGCATATTCGATCTTGAACGGCGCATAGGCGTAGAAATGGCCGAAGCCGCCGCCGAGATACGGTGCGCTGCCCATCTGCCAGAACAGCCACGACAGACATTCGGCGCGCGCCGCGCCGCTGGCGGGCAGGAACGCCCCGAATTTTTCGGCGAGGTGCATCAGGATCGCGCCCGATTCGAACACGCGGACCGGCTCCGGGCCGCTGCGGTCCATCAACGCCGGGATTTTGGAATTGGGGTTCACGTCGACGAAGCCGCTGCCGAACTGATCGCCTTCCTGGATGCGGATCAGCCATGCGTCATATTCCGCGCCCGCATGGCCGAGCTCGAGCAGCTCCTCGAGCATCACCGTCACCTTCACGCCGTTGGGCGTTGCCAGCGAATAGAGCTGCAAGGGATGGCGGCCGACCGGCAGCGCCTTGTCGTGCGTCGGTCCCGCGATCGGACGATTGATATTCGCGAAGCGGCCACCGTTCTCCTTGTTCCAGCTCCAGATTTCGGGCGGCGTATAGTCGGCGGCTTCGGTCATTGGCGGCTCCGGGTGTCTTACGGCGGGCGAACCCGTCGGTTGGGTGTCGCCGCGCGTGCTAGGACAACCTGCCCACCGCCGCCACTCTGGACCCATTGCAGACATCTCGCCCACATGTAGTGTCAGAGACAATCAAGGCTAAATCTCTTGACGACCGTATCCGCCGCGCTGCGTGGCTGGCGGCGCGAGCGCGGGTGAACCTTGACCTCTTCGCATTTCTGATGTGGCAGGCGAACCTCGATAAATTCGAAGTTGCGCTCGCCGAGCGGCGGAACCTTTTTGAATTCATTCGCACTGCCAGTGAGCACGAATTCTTGGCGCGGATCGTGAACCTATTCGCTCGACGAACGGACACTGACAATTTTGCCATGTTGGTGAGTGAAGCACTGAGCGCTGGAGCAATTGACGAAGCGACATACGCCGCCACTATGTCGCAGATTACTGCCGCAGACGGTGCCTACCGCGTCGCGAAAACTATCCGTCACAAGCTTGTCAGCCATCAAGATGATACTCGCATCAAGTCCGAGATATATCGGCAGTTAAAGCCGACCTTGCCGATGTTCATCGAATTGAGTGACCAATCGCTGGCGATTGCCAGTGCGCTTTGCTCCGCTCGCGGGCTGCAAGCTCAAGCTGTTTTCACTGCGCCAGCAGAGCAGCTTGAAGAGATGCTCGCAGAGTTACAACGCGACGCGCAAACAGCCGACAGCTAGTAAACTCCTAGATGTTCGCTCTTACCCATTGCCGACTTACTAAAGCCGATATCAGCCGAGCGGATCGCCTTGGTATTTCAGCTCCAGATACTTCCCCTGCGTCGCGAGGCGTTCGAGGTCGCCGCGCGCGAGTTGCTCGCTCATTCGCGACAGCTCGCCGTCGACGACGGTGAGGCCGTCGACGAGCTGCTTGTCGGGGGCGAGGCCGTCGATGCTTTCGCGCCGCCGCGCGGCGGGGACGCGGCCATAGCCCTTGACCAGTTCGGGAAGCTCGTCGGCGATCAGGCGGCGGATTTCGCTCGCGGCGGGCTCGCGCTCGTCGAGCGTCGCGAGCTGGGGGCTAAGCGCCTGAAGCTTGACGCCGATGCCGTCGGCGAGGCGCTGGGCGGGGGCGGGGAGCAGCGCGCGTTGCTGGTCGAGCCAGCGCGCGGTCCGGTCCGGCAAAGCCTTCAGATCGCCCTGCTTCAGCGCGGCGGCGGGGATTTCCGGCTCACGGCTGATCATGACGCCGAGCGCGACCGCCGCCAGCATCGCCAACGCGACTATCATCACGCCAGTCGCGCCGATCGGCGAGACGAGGCCCCATACAAACGCCGCGATCAGGATCGCCGCGACGCCAATCGCCGAGATCTTCGCTGCGCGCCGGACGCGCGCGAGCTGGCGGCGCGCGGGGGGATCGATCTCGCGGCGGCGCGCGCGTTCGAGCACCTCGCCGGCGCGGGCCAGGGTTTCGTCGACGCCGGTCACACCGGCTCGAACGGGCTTGGGCTGTGTGAAAGCTGGCCCTGCGCCGCGCCCTCGGCGCGGGCGATATAGCCCTTGGACTTCTCGACCTCGCTGCCGAGCGCGTCGACGGTGGTCTTCATCGACACCAGCGCCTTGGCCTTGAACACGTCGATCGCGTCCATCGTGTCGTAGATGTTCTGGAACGCGCGCTTCAATGTTTCGAGCGGAATCGTCGCTCCTGCCGCCTGCTCGTGGATCGCGGCGGTGTTTTGCTTGAGCATCGCGCCGGTCGAATCGATGATGTTCGCGGTCGTCGTGTTGAGCTGGGTGATCTGTTCGAGCACGAGCTTCTGATTGGTCATCGCCTGCGCGACGGTGACGGCGGTGCGCAGCGCCGAGACGGTGGTGGTCGATGCGCGGTCGACGCCCTTCACCAGCTCGACATTGTTCTTTTTGACGAGGTCGAGCGCGAGATAGCCCTGCACCGTCACCGCCATTTGCGTGAGCAAGTCGGTGGTGCGCTGGCGAACGTAGAACAGGGCGGTTTCGCGGATCGCCTTTGCCTTGGCCGGGTCGCTCGACTCCAGCTCGAACGCCTTGGCCTCCAGCTTCGCGTCGAGCGCCTTCGAGACGTGGATCATCTGTTCCAGACGCCCCATCGCCGCCCACAGGCTCTGCCGCTCGACCGAGATCGCGGCGTTGTCCTTCAAGAGTTCGTCCTTGCCCGATCCGAGGCGCGTCAGGATCGAGGCGATGTGCGATTGCGACGATTTGTAGCTGTCGAAATAGTTGCGCAGCTTTCCACCGAACGGGATGATGCCGAACAGCTTGCGCGGCGCGGTCAGCTTGCCCTGCCGCCCCGGATCGAGATCCTCGATCGTGCGGCGCAATTCGGCAAGATCGGTGCCGACGCCGCTATCCTTGTCCATCGCGCGCACCGGGCGGTCGAGGAAGCGGTTCGACTGACCCGCCGCCTCGGCGATCTCGCGGCGGCCCATGTCGCTGATCTGATCGACGCGCTTGCCGAATTCGGGCGAGTTGACGTCCTGCGCGGCGAGCTCCTCCACGAACGCGTCCGCCTTCGCTTCGAGCGCGCTCCGCTGCCCGTCCTCGAGGGGGACGAGCCCCGACGCACGCTCGGCCGCGACCGGCGTCACCGGATCGGGAGCGGTCAGCACGAGGTCCGATACCCCGGCGGTTTGCGTGGCCATGATCGTCGTGCTCCTGATGCCCTGCCGCCTAGATAGGCGAGTCCGGGTGTATTATTCAAGTGATACGGTTGACCAAGTGATAGCAAAATGATAGTGCCCCTTCCATGGCGCAGGCGCTGATCCGCAAACTCAACGAGAACACGCTGGCCGCCTACCGCGCATCGGCGGAAGCGAAGGGTCGTTCGCTCGAAGCGGAACTGCGCGAGGTGCTCGAGCGCAACCAGCCCATGCGTCCCAAGGATCCGGACTATCTGGAGGCGCTGTCAAAGCGGTTGCGGGCGACGACGCTCGACGGGCCGGGCGGCACCGACAGTACGCCCCATATCCGCTGGGCGCGCGACACCAATCACGGCAAGCTTGGCGGCGCCGGGAAGCCGACCGGGTGATCGTCGTCGATGCCAGCGTCGCCATCAAATTCGTCGTCGCCGAACCCGGATCGGAGGAGGCGCTGGCCTATGTGACCAGCCAAGAGCTGCTCGTGGCACCCGACTGGATGCTGGTGGAGGCGGCGAATGCCCTCTTCAACAAGGTCGAGACCGATGCGCTTACGCGAGTCCAGGCGCGCGCGAATTTCGATGCGCTTCCCGATTTCTTCGGGCATCTCTACCCGACGATGGACTTGCTCGACGAAGCGACGCGCCTGTCGTTCGATCTGCGTCACGCGGTGTATGACTGCCTGTACCTCGCGCTCGCGATGCGCGAGCGGACGGCCGTCGTCACCGCGGACCGGGAATTCGTCAAGGCAGCGAAACGCGGCGGTCTTGAGCCGCATGTGGCGTTATTGAGGTGGGAGCAGCCATGACCACCGAAACCATGACCGGCGGCTGCCAGTGCGGGCGCATCCGTTTCGCGGCGAAAATCGCCAGTGACGATGCGTATCTCTGCCATTGCCGGATGTGTCAACGCGCGTCGGGGAACGTGTTCGTCGCGTTCGTCAACCTGAAGAAGACGGACGTGGAGTGGGGGCATGAACCCGACTGGTATCGTTCCTCGCCGATCGCGCGGCGGCCGTTCTGCTCGGCGTGCGGGACGCCGCTTGGGTTCGAATATCCTGACAGCGAGAACATGGATTTGCACGTCGCGACGTTCGACGATCCGTCGCGCTTCGTTCCCAAACATCATTTTGGCGTCGAGACGCGGCTAGAACATTGGCGCGATACCGAGGAGCTTCCCGAATACCGGATCGAGGACAATCCAGCGACGGTCGAGCGATGGATGAAGGCCGCTGGCAAGCTCCCCGGCTGACCTCCCCGTCCACCGTTTCGCGTCGTTCGACGGCGTCGAGCTTGCGTGGCGCGAGATCGGGCCAGAGAGTCGAAAGGCGCGCAGGGCGGTCGTCCTGCTTCACGGCTATTTCTCTGACGCCTTCACCAACTGGGTCCGCTTCGGCCATGCGGCGGCGATCGCGGCGAAGGGGTTCCGCGTCGTCATGCCCGATCTGCGCGCGCACGGATCGAGCGCGAAGCCGCACGACCCAGCCGCCTATCCGACCGATGTGCTCGCCGGCGACGGCTTCGCGCTGATCCGCCACCTCGATCTGACCGACTATGATCTCGGCGGCTATTCGCTCGGCGGGCGGACGACGGTGCGGATGCTGGAGCGTGGCGCGACGCCGCGGCGCGCGATCGTCGCGGGAATGGGCTATAGCGGCCTGACCCGCGCGACCGCGCGCAGCGCGCACTTCGCCCACATCCTCGACAATCTCGGCAGCTTCGAGAAGTTCACGCCGGAATGGAACGCCGAGGCGTTCCTCAAGACGACCAGGGGCGATCCCGTCGCGCTGCGCCTGTTGCTCGACAGTTTCGTCGATACGCCGCCGGACGCAATCGCGGCGATCGACATTCCGGTGCTCGTAGTGTCGGGCGACGAGGATGAGGACAATGGCTCGGTCGACGAGCTCGCGGGGGCATTGCCGCACGCGACGCTCGCGCGAACGCCGGGCGGGCACATGAGCGCGGTGACGAAGCCCGAGCTCGGCGAAGCGATCGCGAACTATCTCGCCGCTTGACTCGCGCCGCGCGCGCGCCAGTGTCGGCGGTAATGAATTTTCGAGAGGGGCTACAATCATGAAATCCTTCGTCTCGCTCGGCGTGCTCGCC
>JACDGO010000028.1 GCA_013821585.1 Sphingomonadaceae bacterium | reverse complement strand
CTTCGACCGCGCGCGCGAACTCGCCGCGCGTGTCCCGGCGCGCGTGGCGCGCGTCGGGGTCTTCGTCGACCCCGATGACGCCTTGCTCGACCAGGCGATCGAGGCGGGGCGTATCGACGTCCTCCAGCTCCATTCGACCGCCCCCGCGCGCGCCGCCGCGATCGCCCGGCGTGGAATCGAAATCTGGGGCGTCGCGGCGGTGCGGCTACGCGCCGATCTCGACGCCGCGCGATCGTGGAAGGGCGCCGCCGCCCGGATACTTTATGACGCCAAGACGCCCGACGGCACGCTTCCCGGCGGCATGGGCCTGCGCTTCGATTGGGCGCTACTCGAAGGTTTCCGCCACCCGCTGCCCTGGGCGCTGTCGGGCGGCCTCGACGCGGGCAACCTCGCCGAAGCGGTTCGCGTGACCGGCGCATCGCTCGTAGATGTCTCTTCGGGCGTAGAGAGCGCGCCCGGCATCAAGGACGTGGACAAGATCGCGGCGTTCCTTAAGGCGGCGGCCTCCCTATGACGATCGCCAATTCCCTACGTTCGCAGCCCGACGCGCAGGGGCATTTCGGCCAGTTCGGCGGCCGCTATGTCGCCGAAACGCTGATGCCGCTGATCCTCGACCTCGATCGCGAATATCGCGCGGCGAAGGCCGATCCCGCGTTCGCCGCGCAATTCGATGATCTGCTCGAACATTATGTCGGCAGGCCCAGCCCGCTCTATTTCGCGGAACGGCTGACGGAGCATCTCGGCGGTGCGAAGATCTATTTCAAGCGTGACGAATTGAACCACACCGGCGCGCACAAGATCAACAACTGCATCGGCCAGATCCTGCTCGCGCTCCGCATGGGCAAGACGCGGATCATCGCCGAGACCGGCGCGGGCCAGCACGGCGTCGCGACCGCGACCGTCGCCGCGCGCTTCGGCCTGCCCTGCACGATCTTCATGGGCGCGCGCGACGTCGAACGGCAATCGCCCAATGTGTTCCGGATGAAGCTGCTCGGCGCGGAGGTCCGCCCGGTGACCGGCGGCGCGCAGACGCTCAAGGACGCGATGAACGAAGCGTTGCGCGACTGGGTCGCGAACGTCCACGACACCTTCTACATCATCGGCACGGCTGCGGGGCCGCATCCCTATCCCGAGCTCGTTCGCGACTTTCAGAGCGTGATCGGCAAGGAAGCGCGCGCGCAAATCCTGAATCGCGAAGGCCGCCTGCCCGACCTGCTCGTCGCCGCGATCGGCGGCGGATCGAACGCCATCGGTCTGTTCCATCCGTTTCTCGACGATCCCGACGTGAAGATGCTCGGCGTGGAGGCAGCGGGCCACGGCCTCGACAAGCAGCACGCAGCAAGCCTCGCGGGCGGGTCGCCGGGCGTGCTCCACGGCAACAAAACTTTCCTGCTCCAGGACGAGGACGGCCAGATCACCGAGGCGCACAGCATCTCGGCCGGCCTCGACTATCCGGGCATCGGCCCCGAACACGCGTGGCTGAAGGAAATCGGCCGCGTCGACTATACGAGCGCGACCGACGGCGAGGCGCTCGAAGCGTTCAAGCTCATGTGCCGCCTCGAAGGCATCATTCCCGCGCTCGAACCTAGCCACGCCATCGCCGCCGTGATGAAACGCGCGCCGGAGATGCCGAAGGACGCGCTGATCATCGTCAATCTGTGCGGGCGCGGCGACAAGGACATCTTCACTGTGGCAGACGCTTTGCGGGTGGAGCTGTGAGGCTCGCCGCCGCGTTCGCGACCAGACCGGCGCTCATCGCGTTCATAACCGCCGGTGACGGCCCCACCTCCGCGATCCTCGACGCGCTCGTCGAGGGCGGCGCGGATGTGATCGAACTGGGGATGCCGTTCACCGATCCGATGGCGGACGGCCCCGCGGTTCAGGCGGCGAACCTGCGGAGTTTGGGCGCAGGCACGACCACCGCGGATATTCTGAGCATCGCGAAAGGCTTCCGCGCCCGCCACCCGGACGTGCCGCTCGTCCTGATGGGCTACGCGAACCCGATGCTCCGCCGCGGCCCCGAGTGGTTCGTGTCGGTGGCAAAGGACGCGGGCGTCGATGGCGTGATCTGTGTCGACCTACCACCCGAGGAAGATGCCGAACTCGGCCCCGCCCTTCGAGCGGCGGGCGTCGCCCCGATCCGCCTCGCCACACCCACCACCGATGCCGCGCGCCTCCCGGCCGTGCTCGAAGGCGCGCAGGGCTTTCTCTATTATGTTTCGGTCGCGGGCATCACCGGCCTTCAGCAAGCCGAGCAATCGAGCATCGAGGCCGCCGTCGGGCGCCTGAAGGCCGCGACCGCCCTCCCCGTCGCGGTCGGCTTCGGCGTGCGCACGCCCGAACAGGCCGCCGCGATCGCGCGGGTCGCGGACGGCGTGGTCGTCGGATCGGCGATCGTGGAAATCGTCGCGGAGCACAGCGTCAATGCCGCGCCGCATGTTCGAACCTATGTGAAAAGCCTTGCCGAAGCCATTGCTTTGACAAGATAGGAGATCGCCGCATGAGCTGGCTCGACAACGTCCGCAAGCGCATCCCGTTCATCGCCAAGCGCGAGACGCCCGATAATTTGTGGGTCAAATGCCCCGGCTGCGGCCAGATGGTGTTCGCGCGCGAATATGAAGAGAATCTCTCGGTCTGCCCGAGTTGCAACCATCACGGCCGCATCGGTCCGTCCGCCCGCTTCGCGCAGATCCTTGATCCCGGCTTCATCGTCCTGCCGACGCCCAAGGTCGCCGAAGACCCGCTCAAGTTCCGCGATTCGAAGCGCTATACCGATCGCATCAAGGCCGCGCGCACCGCCACGGGAGAAATCGACGCGCTGCTCAATGCCAAGGGCGCGATCGACGGCCATGCGGCAGTCGTCGGCGTGCAGGATTTCGCCTTCATGGGGGGATCGATGGGCGTCGGCGTCGGCGCTGCTTTCGTTCAGGGCGCGGAGGCCGCGATTGCCGCGCGCGCGCCATATGTCATCTTCACGGCGGCGGGCGGCGCGCGGATGCAAGAGGGCATCCTGTCCTTGATGCAGATGCCGCGCACCACGGTCGCCATCGCCGAACTGCGCGAAGCGGGATTGCCTTACATCGTCGTGATGACCGATCCGACCACCGGCGGCGTCACCGCGAGCTATGCGATGCTCGGCGACGTCCAGATCGCCGAACCCGGCGCGCTGATCGGCTTCGCCGGCCAGCGCGTGATCGAATCGACCATCCGCGAAAAACTTCCCGAGGGCTTCCAGCGCGCCGAATATCTGCTCGAGCACGGAATGCTCGACATGGTTATGCCGCGCGCGGAACTCAGAGCGACGCTGGCGCGACTGATCGGGTATCTCACGGCGGAGAAAGTGGCGGCGTAGTGCCCGACCACGCAACATCCTCCGACGCCGCCGTCCAGGCCCAGCTCGACCGCTTCGCCCAGCTTTCGCCCGGCCGCGATATCCTCGGGCTCGAACGGATCACCGAGCTTCTCGCCCACCTTGGCGACCCGCATCTGGCATTGCCGCCGGTGTTCCACGTCGCCGGCACCAACGGCAAGGGCTCGACCTGCGCGTTCCTGCGCGCGTGCCTCGAAGCGGCGGGCAAGACCGTGCATGTCTACACCAGCCCGCATCTCGTCCGCTTCAACGAGCGCATCCGTATCGCGGGCAAGCTGATCGAGGACGAGGCGCTTGCCCCGCTCCTCGCCGAAGTGCTCGACGCCGCGGGCGAGATCGGCCCGAGTTTTTTCGAGGCGACCACCGCCGCCGCCTTCCTGGCCTTCAGCCGCGCCCGGGCCGACACGTGCGTGGTCGAGGTGGGATTGGGTGGCCGCCTCGACGCGACCAACGTCGTCCGCCCGCTCGTCTGCGGCATCGCGCAGGTCGGTCTCGACCATCAGGCGTTCCTCGGCGAGACTCTCCCCGAAATGGGCATGGAAAAGGCGGGCATCGCCAAGCGCGGCGTGCCGCTCGTCACTCTCGCCCAGCCGACCGAAGCGATGACCGCGATCGAGCGTGCTGCGGCAGACGCGGGCGCGCCGCTCCTCGTCGAGGGTCGCGACTGGGAAGTCGATCCGACGCTCCGCCCAAACCTCCCCGGCGCGCACCAGCTCCGCAACGCGAACCTTGCCGCGCAAATGCTGCAAGCCGGGTTCAGGATGCGCGCGCGCACGATCCGCACCGGAATCGCCGGCGCCCGCTGGCCCGCGCGGCTCCAGCGCCTAGGTCCGGGGCCGCTCACGCGGGGCCGCGCGGTGTGGATCGACGGGGCGCACAACCCGACCGCGGCGGAAGCGCTCGCGACCGCTATCGCCGGCCGCAACCTGACGCTGATAGTCGGCGTCCTCGCCAACAAGGACGCCGACGGAATCCTCGCCTCTCTTGCACCGCGCGCCGCGAGCCTGACCTTCGTCGCGGTTCCTGACCACGAGAGTCACGATCCCGCCGTGCTCGCCGCGCGCTGGAAGGGACGCACCGCTCCCTCGCTCTACGAAGCGATCGAATCCGCGCGCGGCGACGTACTCGTCGTCGGCTCGCTCTACCTCGCGGGCGTCGCGCTGCGCCTCAACGGGGAACTTCCGGACTGACCTCCGCGCGCGGTTCTTATCCATTCAAGTAACACGAACAACACAGCAACCAGTCCCACCGCCGCCGTATAGCGAAACACGGTCGCATAGCCGAGCGTGTCAAACGCTTCGCCCGCGATCCCGCGTCCAAGTGAGCCGATAAGGAACGTCAGCGAGGAGAGCAATGCATACTGGACGGCGGTGTGCTGCTTGCTGACGATGCCTGACAGGTAAGCAATGAACGCCGCGCCCGCTATGCCGGTCGATATGTTCTCGCCGGAAATCGCGAGTAGAAGCCGCACCATCCGCGCATCCGAGCCGACAAGACCGGCAAGCGCGTTGAGGCCCAACACATTGGCCACCGCGTCTATATGCGCGCTTCCCTCAGCAAGATCAGCGTAAACGAAGTTGCCCAAGATTGGCAGAATTGCGCCGATAAGCACCGTCGGCATGCGGCCAAGCCGGGCGAACAAATAGCCGCCCAGCCCGATTCCAACAATCGTCATGAAAATGCCGAACACCTTCGATGCAAAGGCGACCTCATCCTTCGAATAATGCAAGAAATCGAGATAGAACGGAAAGGCGAACGCCGCCCATACGTTGTAGCAAAGCGTGTAGGTCAGGATCAGCCCGATCACGATAAGCACCCCCCAACCGAGCCGCGCCGACAGCTCCGCCAGAGGCGCCACTAACGCCACGTAAAGGTGGTTCATCATCGTGCGCGCGGTCGAGTGCGCGATATCATCCGATGGCAAGACACAGGCGTGGCGCGTTTTCATCGCGTTGACCGCCGCCGCCACGATCAGCGGCACGAGCACGGTCGCCGCCACGATCCAAGGTCCGGTTGATTTCATGAAATCGGACGTCGACGGGCGAACGGCGCCTGGCGGCAGCTCCTCGAGCATACGGATCATGAAACGCCCGATCGATGTCAGCGCCCATAGCCAGCTGACTCCGACCACGGCGAGCGCGATTCCGCGAGCCAGGGCCGTGATCTCGCCCCGCCGCGAAAGCGCTTCATGCAGCGCGGTGAAGGGCGGGCGCTCGGTGTCGGGCGCGCGCGCCGCAACGAAGATCATCACGCCGATCAGCCCAGCCATCAGCAGATAAACGAGCGGCCACGACATCCGTGCGGCGAGCACGAGCGCAAGCGCTCCGCCGACGATGCTCGCGATGCGGTAGCCGAGTTGATAAATCGACGACAACAGTTCGACTGGCGTCCGTTCGTCGGCAACGTCGATCCGCCAGGCATCAACCGCCACGTCCTGTGTCGCCGAAGCGAGCGCAGCGATGACCGCGAAGATGGCGAAGGTTCCTATATTGGTCGCCGGATCGGTCGCCGCGATTCCTCCAAACGCGGCGATCATCGTCGCCTGACACAGCACGATCCAACTCTTGCGTCTGCCCAGTCTGCCTAGAAGCGGCAACTCGAACCGGTCGACCAATGGCGACCACAGGAATTTGAACGAATAGGAAAGCCCGATCCACGACAACACGCCGATCGTCGCGAGGTCGATTTTCACTTCACCCAGCCACGCGTTGAGCGTCCCGATGAGCAGCACGAATGGCAACCCGGACGAAAACCCGAAGGCAAGCATCGTCGCCGCCTTCCGTGTTTGAAGGGCGAGCTTGAGCAGGCGCCACCCCTTAGGCTTTGGATTCGACGTTACGGCCTGGCCGGCTACGGTCAACGGACTTGCTCCTCCGCGCGTTTAAAGCGAACCTAGCGTGATATTCGGTGAGGCAAAGCCCCGCGATGAACGATATGTCTCCTACCTTCGGCCAGCGCGCCCTCGCGCGGCAGATCGCCGATGGCGGCGCGAAGCGCGGCGTGGCCGTCACCTATATAGAGGCGTCCACCTATACCTCCCCCGATCGCTTCGCCGCAGAGCACGCCGCGCTGTTCGAGCGTCTTCCGCAAGTGATCGCCCCATCCGCGCTATTACAACCCGGCAGCGCCATCCCGCACGACGGTTTCGGTACGCCGCTACTCGTGACCCGCGACAAGGCGGCCGTCGCGCACGTCTTCATGAACGTCTGCCAGCACCGCGGCACGCGCCTTGTCGAGGGCGCCGAACCGGTCTGCGCGAAAATGCTAGTCTGCCCTTATCACGCGTGGAACTACGCGCTCGACGGCCGCCTCGCCGCGATCCCGCGTCCGGACACCTTCCCCGGCCTCGACAAGCGCGACTTCCACCTGAAAGAACTGCCGTCGCGCGAGGCGGGCGGGCTGATCTGGTTCGCGCCGGGCGACATCGCGGACTTCGCCGAAGCCGACGAGCTTGGCCGCGACTTCGCCGCGTTCGGCCTTTCCCGCATGCACCTCTACGCGCGCCGCACGCACGATGTCGCGAGCAACTGGAAGCTCATCCACGACGCGTTCCTCGAAAGCTACCATGTGCAGCGCCTGCACAGCGGCACGATCGGCCCGTTCTTCAGGGACGGCGTGACCGCTGGCGACGCCATCGGCGCGCACCGGCGCTCGGCGGTCGGGCGCGCCGCCGAAATTGCCGACATCGACCTTGGCGACTGGCCACGATTGCGATCGGCGATCACCTTCACCTACACGCTGTTCCCGAACGCGGTGCTGATCGTCAGCCCCGATTACGTGAACCTGATGGTGATGATGCCGCGGGGCGAGGGTCGCACGCTCGTCGAGGACTTCATGCTGATCCCCGAACCGCCCAAGACGGCGAAGGCGGAGGACCATTGGCGGCGCAGCTGGGATCTGCTCGACGGCAATGTCTTCGCGGGAGAAGACTTCCGCGCCGCCGCGCTGGGTCAGGAAGGTTTGGCCTCGGGCGCGATCGAACGGATGACGCTCGGAACCCTCGAAACGGGCATCCGCGCTTTCCACGACGCAGTGGAAGCGCACCTTTAGGCGGCGTCAAGCTTCGCCCGAGTAGAGCGACAGCCCCGCGGGCGGCTTTTTCGGCTTCTTGCCCACGAGCACCGCCTCGACCGCCTCGATGGCGCCCGTCAGTTCGCGCGGCAGATAGGGTTTCGCGAGGCACCCGATCGCCAGCTTCCGCGCCTCGACCGGGCAGCTTCCCGCGACGAACAGCAGCGCGACGCCCCTCGCCTTCGCCGCCCGCGCCACGTCGATGCCGCTTTCGCCTTCGGCGAGGCTGACATCGGCGAGCACCAGGTCGATCCCGTCGGCGCGGATCAGCGCGATCGCATCCTCGACACGGTCGACCGACCCGACCACCTCATAGCCCGCGTCGCGCAGCACATGCTCGTTGTCGAACGCGACAAGCGGCTCGTCCTCGACGATCAGGATGCGGTTGATCCGCCGCTTGGGCTTCTTGCCGAGCATTGCCGTGCCGTCCCCTTTGCGCCAATGCCAACGTCCACACGCGCCAACGCGCGAGACTCGTTTCGTCTCCGGAAAATTCATCGTGCCCGAACCGCAACGCATCGCAAAATTGCTCGCCCGCGCGGGCGTCGCGTCGCGTCGCGAGGTCGAGCGGATGATCGCCGAGGGCCGCATCGCGCTCGACGGCGCGAAGCTGGAGACGCCCGCGACGATCCTGACCTCGCTCAAGGGCGTGACCGTTGACGGCAACCCGGTCCAGGCCGCCGCGCCCGCGCGCCTGTTCCGCTATCACAAGCCGACCGGTCTCCTGACCGCCGAGCGCGACATGAAGGGGCGCGCGACGATTTACGACCGTCTGCCCAAGGGGCTGCCGCGCGTCGTCCCCGTCGGCCGCCTCGACCTCGCCACCGAAGGGCTGCTGCTGCTCACCACCGACGGCGGGTTGAAGCGTCAACTCGAGCTCCCCGCCACCGGCATCCCGCGCAGCTACCGCGCGCGCACCTATGGTCCGGTGAGTCAGGCGCAGCTTGAAGAGCTGATCCACGGCATCGAGATCGAGGGCGTTCGCTACGGTGCGATCGACGCCAACCTCGAACGCCGCACCGGCACGAACCAGTGGATCGAGCTGACACTGAAAGAGGGCAAGAACCGCGAGGTGCGTCGCGTCCTCGAACATCTCGGCCTCAAGGTCAGCCGCCTGATCCGCACCAGCTACGGCCCCTTCGCGCTCGGTGATCTGCCCGCGGGAGCGGTCGACGAAGTGAAACAGGACGTGCTGGTCGCGTTCCAGAAGGCGCTCGGGACGGCAAAGCCGCAGCACGCGCCCGATCCCGCGTTCGAGGGCAAGGCGCTGCGCAAGCACTGGCGGATCGCGCCGAAGCCCAAGCCCCGGACGCCGCACTGATGCGCATCATCGCCGGCCAGTGGCGCGGCCGTCCGCTGATCGCGCCGAAAGGCGATGCCACCCGCCCCACCGCCGACCGCACGCGCGAGGCGCTGTTCTCGATGCTCGTCAGCCGCCTCGGCACGTTCGAAGGCCTGCGCGTCGCCGACCTGTTCGCCGGATCGGGCGCGCTCGGTCTTGAAGCCCTGTCGCGCGGCACCACGCATTGCACCTTCGTCGAGCAGGACGGCGCCGCGCTCGACGCGCTCAGAACGAACATCGCGAAGCTTGGCGCCGGCAATCGGGCGGAAGTCCGGGCGCAGTCGGTGATGACAATGGGATCACCGTCCCATAGCTTACTCCATCACCCCGGACTTGATCCGGGGTCCCGCTTACCGCGCGCCGGAGAAGAAGAAGCGGGACCCCGGCTCGAGGGCCGGGGTGACGGCAGTGGTTTAGGCTACGACCTCCTCCTCCTCGACCCCCCTTATGGCAGCGGCGCGGGCGGCGTCGCGCTCGACCGCCTGCTGCGCCTCGGCTGGCTCGCCCCCGGCGCGCTCGCGAGCGTGGAGACGGGCAAGCGGGAGGCAGTCGAAGTCGCGGGTTTTGAAGTCGAAGCCGAACGCATCCATGGCAAGGCGAAGATCACGCTGTTGCGCGCCCCCGCTTGACCGGCTCCGGCGCACGGCGCAGTTTTGCCGCCGGAACGGGGAGACTTGGATCATGCGCAATATCGTCATCGCCACCGCCGCGCTCGGCCTGCTCGACGGCTGTCACCACGGCCACCACAAGCATCATGCCGACACCGCCAATGTCGCCGCCGCGGTCAAGGCCGACGCGGCGCAACTCGTCGCCGATTTCAACGCACACGACGCGGTCAAATCGGCCAGCCATGACGCGCCTGATTATGTCGGCATGTTCCACGGCATGGCCAATGTCGTCGGCCCCGCCGCCGATCTCGCGCTGACCAAGGTTCAGGTCGCCGACCCGCTCGCGAAAGTGACGGTCAGCGGCGAAACCGTCGATGTCGCCGCCTCGGGCGACATGGCCGTCTGGCGCGCGACCTATGCCTATAATTTCACAGATCTCAAGGCCAAGGCGCCCGCGACCGAGCATGGCAACTGGCTGCTCGGCTACAAGGCGCAGCCGGATGGATCGTGGAAGCTCACGTGGGGCGTGGTTTCAGACACCCCACGGGTTGCGACGCCCGCGACCTAGATAGCGCGCGCCTTTGAGCGCAACTGGCGGGATGTGCGGCGGCGCGCGTCCCGCTAAAGCCATGCGATGCCCGCCTCCATCCACCGCCGCATGTCCGCGTCCGACTGGGCGATCCTTGGCGTACTCGCGGTGCTGTGGGGGTGCGCGTTCTTCTTTCTCGGACTCGCGTTGCGCGAGCTGCCGCCGTTCACGATCGTCCTCGTCCGCGTCGGCGGCGCGGCGGTCATCCTGCTCGCCTATGCGGCGCTCGCGCGCGTGCCTTTGCCGGGCAAGCGCCTGTGGCCGTCGTTCGTCGTGCTCGCGCTGCTCAACAACGTCGTCCCGTTCGTGCTTTACGGCTACGGGCAGCAGCGCATCGCGTCGGGCCTCGCCTCGATCCTCAACGCGACGACGCCTTTGTGGGGCGTGATCGTCGCGCACATCTTCACAACAGACGAGCGCGCGACGCCGGGCAAGGTGGCGGGCGTGCTGCTCGGCCTCGCGGGCGTCGCGACGATGGTCGGCGGAGACGCGCTCGCGGGACTCGGCGGCAACGTCGTGGGGCAAGGCGCGTGCCTGATCGCGACGCTCTGCTACGCGCTCGCCGGTGTCTATGCGCGCCGCTATCAGGCGCAGGGCGTCGGGCCGCTGTCGGTCGCGACCGGTCAGCTGATAGCGGCGACGATCGTCATGATCCCGCTCGCTGTGATCGTTGATATGCCGTGGACGCTGCCGATGCCGGGGGCGACGACGTGGTGGGCGCTCGCGGGCATGGTCGTGCTGTGCACGGTGATCGCCTATGTCCTCTACTTCCGGCTTCTGGAGAGCGCGGGCGCAAGCAATTCACTGCTCGTCACCTTCCTCATTCCGGTGACCGCGATCCTGCTCGGCACCTATGTTCTGGGCGAAGCGCTCCGCCCCAAACATTTCGCCGGAATGGCGCTCATCGCCCTCGGCCTCGCCGCGATCGACGGGCGGCCCATAAGCACATTGCGCGGACGGCTACGCCGATCGATCTAGGGTTCGTCAATATTCCCCATACCGGCCGCGCACCGACGCAAGCAGCGGTGTGGGATCATAGCCGATGCCGTCCTTGAACACCGTCACGACATTTTCGATGTCGGCGATGTGCGCCGACGGATCGCCTCTCACGAGCACAAGGTCGGCGTTCTTGCCCGACGCGATCGAGCCGATGCGGTGGGCCAGGCCCAGATAGGCCGCGCCGTTGAGCGTGCCGACCCTGATCGCCTCGACCGGCGAGAAGCCGGCATCGACCAAAAGCTCGATCGCGCGCTGGTCGCCGAAGCCAGGAAGCACCTGTCCGCCCCCGGTTGGATCCGGTCCGGCGAGCAGCAGCCCACCCGCCGCCGCGAAGGCGCGCTCCATCGCCAGCTCGTGCGCCCAGAGCTTCGCCGCGTCCGCCGTCAACTGCGCGGGGCGCTGGGCGGTGCGCGTCCGCACGTAGAAATAGTCGCTCCGCGCCTCGACGCTCATCAGGTCGAGCTGGCGCTGTGGCAGCGTTTTGTAGGCGGGCGACGCGCCCTCGAATACGGGAAGCGTCGAAGTCACCGCGACGCGGCGATCGACCAGCAGGCGGATTAGCTCCCTGCCCTCCGCGCTGTCGGGCGTCATCGCCGCCAGTGTCGGCGCGCCGGTTCCGTCGGAGCACGTGTCCGCCGCCTTGCCGGGGTCGAGCTGGGTGTTGACCCAAAAGCCGTGCTCGAGATCGTCGATGCCCAGCGCCGCCGCTTCGGGATAGGTGACCGAGCACAGATGCCCGGTGAGCTTGATGCCGCGCGCGTGCGCCGCGTCGATCGCCGCTTTCAGCTCGGCGCGGGTGATGTTCATATACGCCTTGAACGACGTCGCGCCCTGGTCCGCCCAGAACTCGACAGTACGCCGCGCGTCGGCGGCGTCTTTCAGCGGATGCATCTGCATGAATGGCGACCCGGACCCTTCAAGATACGGGCCGGTCACATCCATGTGCGGCCCGGGCAGCGTTCCCGCGTCGATCAGCCGCTTCATGTTTAGGTCGGTATAGGGCTCGACGCTGCCGGTCGTGCGCAGCGTGGTCACGCCCGACGCCAGATAAAGCCGCGGCGACGAGAAGGTCATCTGCGGCACCATCAGCGGCGGCTCGCTCTTGCCCTCGGCGGTCAGATTGGGCCGGGCGATGTAATATTGATGGTCGTGCATGCCGACGATGCCGGGGATCACGCTCATCCCGGTTGCGTCGATGATACGATAGCCGGTTGGCACCGCGTCGCCGCCCGCCTGCACGCCCGCGACCCGCGCGCCGTCGATCAGCACAGTACGGTCCGCAAACGCGGGCGCACCCGTCCCGTCGATCACGCGGACATGGACGAGCGCGATGCGGCCCGCCGGAACCTTGACGAACGGCCTGACCGTGTCGCCCGGCGCGGCGGCGGGCGGCAGCACCCGCGCCGCCATGTCGATCTTCGCGGGCGCCGCCGCCGTCAGGAGCAGCGCGGCGG
>JACDGO010000454.1 GCA_013821585.1 Sphingomonadaceae bacterium | reverse complement strand
CGGCTGAGCGACGCGGGCGCGCCGCGCCGCATCGTCGAACGGGTCGTGCGCCTGGCCGAACTCGACGGCGCGGTCGGACTCGCGACGCTCGGAACCCGGACGAAGACCGGCGTGCTGCCGTTGACGCGCGCGTTCACGCGCCTCGGTGCGGCGCTCGGACTCGACTGGGCGCAGGGGACGGCAATGCACCTTTCGCCGACCGACCCGTGGGAACGGCTGCTGATCGCCGGACTCGCGCGCGACTTTCAGCAGATGCGCCTCGAATGGCTCGCGCGCGACACCGCCGAGCCGGAGGCGCGGGTCGAGGCGTGGCTCGATGCGCAGGCGCCGCGCGTCGCGCAGTTTCGCGGCCTCGTCGATCGCGCGCGCATGGTCGCCCAGCCGTCCGCGGCGATGCTCGCGCAGATCGCGGGGCAGGCGCGCGTGCTGCTGGGGCGCGCCTAACGCGCTACGGCTGAGAAAAGCCACACGCGGACGGCGCTGGCCAGATTGGGCGGCTCCGCGACGGCGATGCGCTCGGCGTCGATGCGGGCGATCAAAGCATTGAGGGGCAGAGCGGACTCTTTCGCCGCAGCTTCGAGCGCGGCCCAGAATACCGGTTCTAGGCTGACCGACGTTTCGTGCCCGGCGATCGTCACGCTCCGTTTGACGGGCGGATGGTAGGCGGTGGGCATGTGACGAAGCGTAAAGACTTGCTTAGCGCACAGATACGATTTTTTAGGGGTGGTGAGGCGTTGCGGCGCCACCTACGCCCGGCTGCAAGATCGGCGGACAAGAGCAAACGGATGCCACATGGTTACGGGGCGCTGACCGAGAAGGAAAAGCAGACCCTGCGCCTGATCGTTCGCGGTCATGATGCGAAATCGATCGCGCGTCACTTCGACCTCTCCGTTCATACCGTTAACGAACGGCTGCGCGACGTGCGGCGAAAGCTGTCGGTATCGAGCAGCCGCGAGGCGGCGCGGCTGCTGCTCGCCGAGGAAGGCCAGACCCCTGATTCTCTTGGGGACAAGCAATTGCGGGAAGCCGCGAAGCACGAACATGTGGAACAGGAAACCAAGCTGGGGAGCGTCGGAGGACGGACTTATCGCTTTGCCCAGATTGGAATAGGAGCCGCAGTCATGTCACTTGCTTTGGGTTTGCTTGCGCTTATGGCGCTGCCGCAGATGGCCACCGCGCCAACTGCCACCTCCTTAGCCACAATCGACTCGCCCGCTGCTGGCGAAACGGCCGACGCGGCAGTCGAGGCGTTTGCGCAAAGCTGGCTTGCTCTAGTCGACCAAGGCCGATGGGACGAGAGCTGGCGCGAGACGACCGCGTCGTTCAGGAAATTGAACACCAGCAAGGTTTGGGCTTCGACATCAGAAGAAGGGCGGGTGCCCCTAGGCGCGGTGCTGTCCCGGACCCTGACAAGCCATGATAACGTGCCCGCTCCGCCTCATGGCTATGACGTGCTGAAGTTCCGCACCAGCTTCGCCAACAAGCCCGGCGCAACGGAGACGATTAGCCTGATGCGCGAAGGCGGGGGCTGGCGGGTGGTCGGTTACATAATTAGCTGAGGCGCTGCGGGGCGGCACGCCATCGGGCGCCTGCCCGCCTTCGTCAATACATGTGCTGTCCGCCGTTGAGCGACAATGTCGATCCTGTTACGAATCCGCCGTCCTCGGAGCAAAGGAAAGCGACGCCGCGCGCGATCTCGTGTGCTTGGCCCAGCCGCCCCACGGGAATCTTAGCGACGATCTTCGCCAGCACGTCGGCGGGAACGGCGGCTACCATGTCCGTGTCGATATAGCCGGGCGCGATCGCGTTCACCGTCACGCCTTTCCGCGCGCCTTCCTGCGCGAGCGCCTTGGTGAAACCGTGGATGCCCGATTTCGCCGCGGCATAGTTGACTTGGCCATATTGCCCGGCCTGGCCGTTGATCGAACCGATGTTGACGATCCGCCCCCAGCCCCGCTCGAGCATCCCGCCGAACACCGCCTTCGCCATATTGAAGCACCCGCCGAGATTGGTGTCGATCACGTCCTTCCACGCCTGCGCGTCCATCTTCATCAGCGTCCCATCGCGGGTAATGCCGGCGTTGTTGACGACGACATCGACCGGCCCGAGTTCGGACGCGACTTGCGCGCAGCCCGTCTGGCATGCGTCATAGTCGGAAACGTCCCATCTATAGGCCCTCACGCCCGTGCGGCTCGTGAAGTCGCGCGCGCGCTCGTCGTTGCCAGCGTAATTGGCGGCCACCGTCATCCCCATGTCCTTCAGCGCGAGGCTGATCGCCTCGCCGATTCCGCGCGTCCCTCCGGTGACGATCGCGACGCGTGCCATAGTCCTCTCCTTATATTTGCGGAGAAGCCTAGGCGCGCGGCACCCAGCCTTCAAGCTCGCGCCCGACGAGCGTGCACAACAGCGCGACGCCTTCGTCCGAAGCATTGAGGCAAGGCAGCGCCGCGAACTGCGCGCCGCCCGCTTTCATGAACGTTTCACGGCCCCGGATCGCAATCTCCTCGAGCGTTTCGAGATTGTCGGCGACGAATCCGGGCGTGACGACCGCGACCGACGTGACGTCGTCGCGCGGCAGCCGCG
>JACDGO010000453.1 GCA_013821585.1 Sphingomonadaceae bacterium | reverse complement strand
GGCCATGCGCTTGCCCCGGCCCATGATACGGGTCTTGCCCGAGAATGACGACGCGCACCGCGCCCGGCGGCGTCAGGTCGAGCGCGCGGAACCATTCGTCGCCCTTGGGGAAGATGCGTTTTCCCGCCGCCTTCTCCGCGACGAGGAAGGACTTGAGCGCCTTCATATAGGGGCCGCCGAATTCCCCGCGCAGCGGCTCAAGCCAATCGGGATGGAGTTTGACGCCTTCGCTCACTTGCTCACCCCCGACGGTTAACCGGGCGATCCGCCGGCAAACCACAGCACCAGACACCCCGCGATCGTCGACAGGATCGATCCCGTCAGCACGCCGATCTTGACCGCGTCGGCCTGCGCCGGATCGACGAAAGCAAGGCCGCCGATGAACAAGCTCATCGTGAAGCCGATCCCGCACAGCAGGGCGACGCCATAGACCTGCGCCCAACTCGCGCCTGCCGGGCGCTGGGCGAAGCCGGTCATCGCGGCGATCCGGACGCTGCCGAACACGCCCGCCTGCTTGCCGAGGAACAGGCCCGCCGCGATCGCGAGCGGCAGCGGCGCGAAGGGAGAGGCCGCGCCGAGTGCCACGCCCGCGTTCGCGAAGCCGAACAGCGGCAGGATCGCATAGGCGACCCACGGCTGGAGCCCGTGTTCGAGCCGGTGGAGCGGCGACACCTCTTCGTTGGCGGAAATCGGGATCGCCAGCGCCGCGAGCACGCCCGCGATCGTCGCGTGGACGCCCGACAGCATTACCGCGACCCACAGCGCGGCGGCGAGCGGCAGATAGGGCGCGAGCATGCACACGCCGCCGCGGTTGAGCGCGATCATTGCCAGCAGGATGCCGCCCGCCGCCGACAGCGCGACGAGGTTGAGCGCCCCCGCGTAGAAGATCGCGATGATGATGACCGCGCCGACATCGTCGACGATCGCGACCGTCGTCAGGAACAGTTTGAGCGAAGCGGGAGCGCGCTTGCCGATCAGCGCGAGCAAGCCGAGCGCGAAAGCGATGTCGGTCGCGGCCGGGATCGCCCAGCCGCGCAGGATCGCCGGGTCGCCGCGCGCTAGCGCGAGATAGACGAGCGCGGGAACCGCCATCCCCGCCGCCGCCGCGATGAAAGGCAGGCGGCGGTCGGCGGGATCGGACAAATGTCCGCCAGCGAATTCGCGCTTCACCTCGAGCCCGACGAGCAGGAAGAAAAGCGCCATCAGCGCGTCGTTGATCCAGTGATGGACCGAAAGCGGCCCGACAGGCGCGTCGAGCAGCCGGTGGTATCCGCCCGAGAAACCCGAATTGGCGATTCCCACCGCCACCGCCGCAGCGCCGATCAGCAGGAGGCCGCCGGCCGCTTCGGATGCGAGGAAATCGCGTAGGGTCTGGCCCGGCTTCATCGCACCGTGAACCGGACCTGGTCGATCGTCCGTCCTCCCGGATCGAGCAGCGCGAGCCTGTGCGCTCCCGGTCCCGCGAGAACCTGCGGCCGCGCATCGGCGTCGCCAAGGTCGCGGCGGTCGAGAACGAGGCGGTGTCCCGCGACCGCGCCGGTCACGGCGACGCCGAGCCGCTGGCGGTTCATCGGGATGTCGGGGTCGATCGCATAGACGCTTCCCGACACCGGATTGACGATGCGCGGGCGGCGCGCGGTCGCCGGAACGAAAGCCTGCGCGATCTGGCCCGTGCCACTAAGGAACCAGTCGGCGCGCGGCGGCTCGACGTTCGAAGCGAAGCGCACCGCGCGCCGCTCGATTGCAGGCGGGCGCGGCGGCGCGACTCCCGGGCGCCCGCGATGCAGCGCCATCATCACGTCGCGCCACACCGGCGCCGCGCCGCTCGTTCCCGAAACAGCCTTCATCGAATCGCCTTCGAGATTGCCGACCCACACCGCGACGGTGAAGCGGTCGCTGAAACCGATGCACCAATTGTCGCGCATCGCCTTCGATGTCCCCGTCTTGGCCGCCGCCCAGAAGGGGAGGCGTAGCGCGGAATCGACGCCGAAGGTGGTCGCGCGCGCCGACGGGTCGGCCATGATGTCGGCGACAATCCACGCCGCCTGCGGGGTGAGAATCGCGCGCGGTGCGCGACGCGGATCGTCCGTCCTGATTCGAAGCGGCGCGAACCAGCCGCCGTTGGCGAGGCTGCGATAGGCGTTCGCCTGTTCGAGCAACGTCACCTCGGCCGATCCGAGCGCGAGGCTGAAGCCGTAATAATCGCCGTCCTCTGTCAACCCGCGATAGCCGGTGTCCCATAGCCGGTCGCGGAAGCTTTCGACCCCGTCGAGCAGCAGCGTCCGCACCGCCGGCACGTTGAGCGATCCCGCGAGCGCCGAGCGCACCGAAACCGGCCCCTTGAAGCTGCGGTCGTAATTCTGCGGCACATAGAGTCCCGACGCGGTGTCGAGCTGCACCGGCGAATCGTCGAGGATCGACGCGGGCGTCAGCCAGCCCTTCTCGATCACCTGACCATAAAGGAATGGCTTGAGCGTCGATCCCGCTTGGCGATAGGCGTTCGCGCCGTCGACCTGCGCCGCGGTCGAGCCGAGCCCGACGCCGCCGACATAGGCGAGCACGTCGCCGCTCGCGTTGTCGAGCAC
>JACDGO010000452.1 GCA_013821585.1 Sphingomonadaceae bacterium | reverse complement strand
CTGTTCGTCATCGCGCGCACCGCGCACCTCGATCACGATCGCATCGCCTATGGCGAGACGGCAATCTTCGTCGGCCATACGCACATCATCACCGTCCGTCACGGCTCGGCGCGCGCGCACAGCGAATTGCGCAAGCAACTCGAAGCCGCGCCGCAGCTGTTGAAGCACGGCGTCGATTATGTGCTCCACGCGATCCTCGACTTCGTCGTCGACGGCTATCTGCCGATCGTCGAGACGATCGAGGAGGACGTGCTGGAAATGGAGCAGCACGCGGTCGATGCCTTCCTGTCGCGCGCGGAGATCACGCGCATCTTCAACCTGCGCCGTGAGCTGATCCGCTTTCAACGCATCCTGGGGCCGATGCGCGAGGTCTCTGGCAAGCTCGCCAGCCACGATATGCCGTGCATCGACACGGAGGCCCGCGCCTATTTCAGCGATGTGTTCGACCACGTCCGCCGTGTGGCTTCCATGGTGGACGGGCTGCGCGACGTTCTGACTTCGGTGTTCGAGATCAGCAATTTGCTCGAGCAGCAGCGACAAGGGACGATCACGCGCCAGCTCGCCGCTTGGGCGGCGATCCTCGCGGTTCCGACCGCGATCGCGGGGATTTACGGGATGAACTTCCGGCACATGCCCGAACTCGACACGCGCTACGGGTACTTCGTCGTGCTCGCCGTCATCGCGACGATCTGCGCGGTGCTCTATTTCCGTTTCAAACGAACGGGCTGGCTCTAGGCGCTCGCCTTGATTTGCGGACCTTTGCGCTTCTTCTCCGCCCAGATGCCACGATACGCGAGATAGGCGAGCGCCGTCAGAATGAGCAGGAAGATAGTCGCGGCGACGCCTGCGCGGTGGCGCGCTTCGAGCTTCGGCTCGGCGGCCCACATCAGAAAAGCGCTGACGTCCTTCGCCATCTGATCGACGGTCGGCTTGGGTTGGCCGGGGGCATAGGTCACCTGACCGTCGGCGGTGAGCGGGGGCGTCATCGCGAGATTGAGGTTCGCGAAATAGGGATTGTAATGCAGCATTGGCGGCGTCTTCGCATCGGGGAAGCGATGCAGCAAATCAGCGGGCTGTGCGCTGTATCCGGTGATGAGCCTGTAAATATAGCCGGGGCCGCCTTCACGCGATTTCGCGAGCAGTGACTGATCGGGCGGGATCGCGTTGTTGTTCGCGGCGCGCGCGGCGACGTCGTTGGCGTAGGGCGACGGGAAATGGTCCGACGGCAGCGACTTGCGCGTCGCCGCTTCGCCGGTCTGCGGATTGATCGACGCAGTCTCGACCGCCCAGTTCTTGGCGATCGCCTTCACTTCGGGCTTCGAAAAGCCGATCTCCTCGAGATCGCGGAACGCGACGAGCTTGAGCGAATGGCAGGCCGAGCAGACTTCCTTGTAGACTTGAAATCCGCGCTGGAGCTGCGCGCGATCATAGCGGCCGAACGGACCGTCGAATGAATAACTGACCGGCTTTGGCGGCCGGTGCTCCTCGACATATTGCTCGGCGGTCTGCGCGTGCGGCTCCTTCACATATGCGATGACGCCCCACAGGAACGACCACAGCACCGCCCCCACGAAGAACAGCCCTGCAAGAACACCGATCGGACGCGCCATCTGCTTTCCCTTATTCGGCCGGGACTGGGTCGCGACCCAACCCGATCGGTGCGCTCTCCGCCTTCTCGCCGTGCAGCACGCTTTCCGAGATCGAATGCGGAAGCGGAAGCGGGCGCTCGATCATCGACAGCGCAGGCAGGATGATCAGAAAGTGCGCGAAATAATAGGCGGTCGCGAGCTGCGAGATCATCAAATAGGGCTCCTCCGCGCGCGATCCGCCGCAATAGCCAAGGATGAGCACGTCGACGACGAGCGCCCAGAAGAACCATTTGAACATTGGCCGGTAATTGCCCGAGCGAACCGGCGAGCGGTCGAGCCACGGCAGGAAGAACAAGAGCAGGATCGAGCCGAACATCGCCGTCACGCCGAGCAGCTTGGCGGGCACGATGGTGAAAAATCCGAAGAAGGTCAGATCGATCGTGAACGAACGCAAGATAGCGTAATAGGGCCAGAAATACCATTCGGGCACGATGTCCGAGGGCGTAGAAATCGGGTTCGCGGGCACATAGTTGACCGGGTGGCCGAGCGCGTTCGGCGCGAAGAAGGCGAGCAACGCGAAGATCAGGAGGAAAATGCCCAGCCCAAAGCCGTCCTTCGCGGTGTAATAGGGGTGGAAGGGGACGGTGTCCTGCGGCCCCTGGACCTCGACGCCGGTCGGGTTGTTCGACCCCGGAATATGCAGCGCCCAAATGTGCAGGACGATCACGGCCGCAATCACGAACGGCAGCAGGTAATGCAGCGAGAAGAAGCGGTTGAGCGCGGCGTTGTCGGGCGCGAAACCGCCGAGAAGCCACTGCTGAACCGTGGTGCCGACGATCGGGATCGCCGAGAACAGGTTGGTGATGACGGTCGCGCCCCAGAAGCTCATCTGGCCCCAGGGCAGGACGTAGCCCATGAACGCGGTCGCCATCATCAGGAGGAAGATGATGACGCCGAGCAGCCACAGGATCTCGCGGGGCGCCTTGTAGGACCCGTAA
>JACDGO010000451.1 GCA_013821585.1 Sphingomonadaceae bacterium | reverse complement strand
GGTCCAGCTCGAGCGCGACAACAAGAAGATCATCATCGACCCCAAGCGCCTCAGCCCGTCGCGCCGCGAGGACCGCATGACGATGATCGCGACCAAGGAGATCAAGATCCATGAGGGGGACAAGATCCGCTGGACGGCGAACGACAAACAGCGCGGCCTTCACAACAGCGCACTCGGCCGCGTCCTTGCCATCGACGCCAAGGGCATCACCGTCGAGACCGCCGACAAAAGCGTCGTGAGGCTCACCAGCGGCGACCCGATGCTGCGCCGCCTCGACCTCGCCTATACGCTCAACATGCATATGGCGCAGGGCGTCACCACCGACAAGGCGATGATCGTGATGGGCTCGGAAGAGCGCTTCCTGGCCAATCAGCGCCTGTTCAACGTCGGCGTGACCCGGGCGCGCGACGGCGTCAGCGTCATCACCGACGACCAGGCAAAGCTCACGCGCCAGCTCGATCGGACACCGGGCGACAAGCTCTCGGCGCTCGAAGTGACCGGCCAGATCGCGCTCGACCGCTCCCCTACACCGCTACGCGCGACGAAAGTCGACCTTGGACCAATCCCCAAGGATGCCTTTCCCGATACCCGGCTGGGCGGACGGCTCGCGCCAGTTCATGGCGGGCTGAGCGAGCGGCCAAAGGATGCCCTGCTTCTTCCGCCCATTCCGCTGCCCGAAAAAGCCAAGGGGCTCGAACTATGAGATCGACCCGCGACGTCGCCGATCGCCAGCTGCGCCGCGCGCGGCTACTTGCGGCCCAGACACGCGCAGCTGGAAGCATCAATCGCCGCGGCGTCCTCTGCGGTGACTGGGATCGAGGTGCCGTCGTGCGCGCCTGGATGGACGACAAGAGCAAGATTGAACCCCCTAACGACAAGGAGACCGGCAATGAGCGGATATAGCTACCGCAATGTAGGAAAGTTCGACAGCGAACAGGACGTCGACGAATGGGCACGCAAGAACCGGGTCGACATCCGCGACCTCAAGACCCGCAAGAACCGCGACGGATCGATCGATGCCGATGTGCGCGAAGATGCTTATGACAACTCGTCGAACGACATCTTTGGCGGCTATTCGCGCGAATCCGGCTTTCAATGATGGTGGGGCCGCTGACCCTGCTCGGTGCTGCAGGGTTGCTTTGGGGGCTTGGCTCCCACGCGGCCTCGCCTGACCCACATGCGACGCCCGGAGCGGTCGACCCGAGCGTCACTCAGGCCAATATCCAGCAGACCATCTGTGTTCCCGGCTACGCGCGTACCGCACGGCCGCCCTATGGGATCATGCGCGGGCTGAAAGCGGATGCAATGCGGCGCGAGCATCCAGGAGAACGCTTCTCGGACTTCGAATTTGATCATCTGGTCTCACTCGCCCTTGGCGGGGCTCCGCTCGACCGCCGCAACCTCTGGCTCGAGCCCAGGACCGGCCCGTGGGGCGCAGATGCCAAGGACGAGCTCGAATACACATTGTGGGTGGATGTCTGTCACCGCGGGCTGCCGCTGGCCGTCGCGCAGCGGGTCATGGCGACGGACTGGATTGGCGCGTACAAGCGATGGGTCGCCGGCCGTTCTCATGCGACATGGCATCACGATGACTGACCTGGCCCAATATTCGGGCACGCGACGCGATGCTCAGCGCTCGGGCTACAGAGAGGGTATGCCGTTTATTACCTGCCCATATTGCCGGCAGGTATTCGGTCCCTGGGGGCGTGAGCTCATCGAGCCGTGCCAACTGTGCGAGCGGCCGCTCCATCGCTCGATTGGCTGGACGCGACCGCGCGGCGTGGTGTTGCTGCTCGAGACAATCAACACGCTGCAGGGCATCGGGATGATGCTGGCGGGCATTCTGTTCGTCATCGGAACAACAACGCTACGCGGCCTTTGCACATGCGTTGCGCTGGCGCTGTTCGCATCCGCCACCGCCTACATCGCCGACGGCGTGCTGGCGTGGCGCACCCGCCTCAGCCGAACTTTCGGCAGGATCCTGACCGGGTCAGAGGCCCGCGCCGCCGGCGCCGCAACCATTGTCTTCGGCCTTGCTGCCTTGCTGCTCAGCTTTGCTGGGCTTGCTGGGTTTGCATTTCTTGTGACACAACCAGGGTAAGATGGCGTCGATCCCTCGAGGCGGCAGCTTTGTCGAACAGTTCGAGTGTTTCGAGCCACATTTTCCCGAAGCCGCGCGGGTCCACCGGCTCGCAGACCTGCAGTTGCCCGATGATATAGTCCCGCGTCCCGAGCCCAAACCGGGTGATGAGATCGTGCACCAGCTCGCACAGGTCATTTTCGGTATATGGGACAAGCCCCGGTGCCGCTGGCGCGGCCCGGTTCTTACGCCTTTCCAATTTGAGTCCTCACGGCATATTTTGGGCGCGTTCAGCACCTGATGGGCCATGCTAAAGCCCGACGCGGCAGACGTTACCAGAGGAAATTTTGAACCACCCCCCGCCAAAAGATTTTAACGCGCAGGCTGGCGCGTCGAGGGTTCCACCGAATTCCTGCGGCCAGCTTGAGTGAACGTCTTACGCAGTGAATCGTTGTCTTCGCGACACCGTGACGGAGAAATGCGAGGGGATGTCAATGCTGGCGTAGGG
>JACDGO010000450.1 GCA_013821585.1 Sphingomonadaceae bacterium | reverse complement strand
TCTTCGGACTGATCCACGGCTTTGGCTTCGCCGCCGACCTGCAAGCTCGGCAAAGAGCGCCTGCTTCCCCTCGACGGCAGCGTCGTCGACCGGCTACACGACTATGGCGAAGAGCGTGATCGCCTGCTCGGGGCAACCCCGGTGCCGTTCTTCGTCAGGTGCGATGGCGAACGGCTGGGCGACTGCGGCGCCCGTTACAACTTCGCGCAGGTCTGCCAGCGGATCGGACTGCGCGATCCGCAGCAGGATGGTCGCCACGGCCGAGGCCCGCGCATCCACGATCTGCGCCACAGCTTCGCCGCGCGGACGATGATCGGCTGGTATCGATCGGGCAAGGATCCCGCCCGCGAAATGATCAAGCTGACCACGTGGCTGGGGCACGCCAATCCGATCACACCTACTGGTATATCGAGGCGGTCCCCGAACTGCTCGAGCTGGCGTCAGCCCGGGTCATGGATGCTCCGGACGTGGAGGCGCTGTCATGACGGGCACGGCCTTCCCGACGCTGCTCCAGCGCTTCTTCACCGATCGGCTCTGTACACAGATGGAGGCGAGCAGCCACACGATCGCCGGCTATCGCGATACGTTCCGGTTGCTGCTCCGCTTCGCCAGCGCGCAATGTGGCAAGCCACCGGTCAAACTCGGGATCGAGAACCTCGACGCCGACATGATCGGCGACTTCCTCGTCTACGTCGAGGCAACGCGCGGCAATGGTGCGCGCAGCCGCAATACCCGGCTCGCGGCGATCCGCTCGTTCTTCCGCTACGTCGCCATGAGCGATCCGACCTGGCTGCTTCACTGCCAACGCGTGCTGTCGATGCCCAGCAAGCGGTACGTGAAGCGAACGGTGACGTTCCTCGATGGAGACGAGATCGCGGCGCTGCTCGCAGCTCCGGACCGATCGACATGGGTAGGGCGACGCGATCATGCGCTGTTGCTGGTGGCGCTCCAGACAGGCTTGCGCGCATCCGAGCTGGTGAACCTGCGCTGCGGCGACATCGTGCTCGGCACCGGCGCCCATATCCGCTGCCTGGGCAAAGGCAGGAAGGAACGATGCACGCCGCTCCGGCGTGATACGGTCAAGCTGTTGCAGATCTGGCTGAAAGAGCAACGCGGCGACGCCGATCATCCGCTGTTCCCCTCGATCCGGGGCGACGGGCTGAGCCGTGACGCTCTGGAGCATCTGGTCCGCAAACACTGTCTGACCGCATCGCGTGCGTGTCCCAGCCTCACCGGAAAGCGCGTCAGTCCGCATACCCTCCGGCATAGCACCGCGATGGAGCTGCTCCAGCACGGGGTCGATCAGTCCGTGATCGCGCTCTGGCTAGGCCACGAGTCGGTCGAAACGACGCAGATATACCTGCATGCCGACATGCGGCTGAAGGAAAAGGCACTGGCCAGCGTCGCCGCGCCCGAAGCCAAGCCTGGTCGCTTCCGACCCGACGATCAACTGCTCGCCTATCTGGAAGCTCTCTGATTATGCCGAACCGCCGCATGGACGATGCCCAGAAATGCGGCGGTCTGCATCGACCATGCGGCATAATCCCGGGCGCGGCATAATGGGTCAGTTCGTGAAGGCAGGTCCGATAATAGTTGATCGGCTCAAAGAAGGCGGGCTGCGGCGGCACCTGCACCCGGTCGAGCGCGGGCATATAAAAGGCGCGGTCGCCGCCGATGTGGAAATCGACTCCGCTGGCGGCGATCACTTCCTCGGCGACGGGCACGGCCTCGCGCTCGGGCAAGGGCGCCGGATCATCGACCGTCGCGCCGTCGAGGCCGTCGCACTGGTCGACGTTGAACACGGTGAAGCGCTTGAGGAAGGGTACCGCTTTGCGGTCCTGTTCATCCCGGTTCGCGGGGGCGGCAAGCCTTCGGAGCGCGGCCTGATCGCGCTCCTTGGGCACGAACCGGTCGGCATAGACGATGGTCGTGCCATGCTCGCCCTTGCGGACCGACCCGCCCGCGCCGTGCGCCTGGCGGAAGGTCAGCCAGCGTTGCGTGGCAAAGCCCTGCTCGATCACCGCGCCCCACAGGATCAGGATATTGACGCCCGAATAGCGCCTTCCCGTCAGCGCATTGCGTGGCAAGGCGGGGACCGGGCTGGTGTTATCCGCGCCCCCGACGCTGGCGCTCGCGCGCCACGGCTGGACCCACGGCAAGCGCCCGGCCTCGAGCTCGGCGACGACCTGCGCGGTGACTTCGTCATAAAGGCTCGTGCGATCCGGCGCGGTCTTGGCGCGCGTCATTTTTTCGTCGGGGCGCGGCCTTGGCGCGCGTCACTTGTTCGCCGGGCTCTGCCTTGGCCCGCGTCACTTGTTCGTCGGGCGCGGCCTTAGCACGCGTGTCGCTGACCCCTGTCGACTTAAGGACGGCGGTCGTCGCCTTCCCGTCAATCTGACGGACGGCGACCCGCGCCTCGTCGCCCGGCATGACCTGTTCGCCCGGCATGACCTGTTCGCCCGGCGTGGCCTGCTCGCCCGCTGGCCGCGAGACTGGTGTCAGCGAGACCGGTATCAGCGAGACCGGCCCTCGCGAGTCCGCTCCTCGCGCATCCAACGGACGTATTTCCGCGCGGCGCGGCGCCGCGCGG
>JACDGO010000027.1 GCA_013821585.1 Sphingomonadaceae bacterium | reverse complement strand
GGGGTGGACGAATTCGGGACGGAACCACGGAAACGCGCCCGGGTCGAATGCGCGGCGCAGCCACTCGATCCCCGCGACGATCGCCGGCGCCGTGCGCGCCTCGGGATGATAATAATAGAAGATGTCGAACTTGATCTGGAAGGGCAGATCGATAGGCACGAGTTTCTTTACGAGCGCGGCCGCGTAAGCTGGCATGAATGCGATGCCCGCCCCGTTCGCGACCGCCCAGAAGATCGCGAGACTGGAATTGGTGCGGATGGGCAGGAAGCCGGACGGCCGATCGGTTCCGACGAGCTGGTCGAGCAAGCCGGATTTGATTCCGGGAGCGATCTGCTCGATGAACCGGTGTTCAAGCATCTCTTCGGCGCTCGACGGTACGCCGTATTCCTTGACATAGGCCCGTGATGCGAACGGCATGAAGTGCAGCGTCGCCAGCTTCGCGACGATGAGGTCCGGATTGCGCGGCGGCTGCCAGACGATGCCGATGTCGAGGTCGTCGCTGCGGTCGACTTCCAGGTCGTTCTCGCAGATCATTGACATGGTCAGTTCGGGGAACTGGGCCTGAAGGTCGAGCAGCCGCCAACCCCCGACGTCGCTCGCGGGAAGTGCACATCTGGACGTCGGCACGCAGGTGGGCCGACCTGTTCGCGACGGACATATTAGCCCCCGCACTTTCGAACTCTCGAGTCAGTCATGAGCTGAATTAGCAGTCCAACTGATCTTCGTTAGCCGCCGTTCCACGCGCGGCCGCCGATTTTTCTCGCGACTTCGAGACATCAGAAGGTGCGACGCGCGAGAGCCCGGAGAGGATGAGCACGCTCGCGCCTAGAAGGCAGATCGTGTCTGGGGAGATTCATCATGTCCGCGGACCGATCCGATCTATCAGGCGGAACCTATTCTTATTGCTTGGAGTTTGACAGGCGAACGAAGCCGGAATCCCCGTCCGTGCTCGGTTCGCGAGGAGTGTGAAATGGGTGAACTCACCGACAAGATCAAAGGCAATGTCAACGAAGCGATCGGCAAGACCAAGCAGCAATCCGGCAATCCTGCGACACGCGACAAGGGTTCTGCGCAGGAACTCAAGGGCAAGACGCAGCAAGCCGTCGGCAAGGTCAAGGGCGCGCTCGGCGACGATATTTAACGGCCTACGCGGCTCTAGGACCGTCCGCGCCGGCGGGCGGTCTCTTTTTTGCTCAGCAGCCCATCGGGCCTCCGGATCATCGCTACGATAACCGTAAACGAGATCGCGGCTGTCATGGTCCAACGAGCGCGGTCTTCAAAGCAATGGGCTGACCAGGCGCGCAAGGTTTTCGGCGAGCTTGCCGAGCCAGGATCGATCGCGCCATTGAGCCAGGTCGAGCAGGTCGCTGTTGGCGATATACCGGCGCTGGATCTCCTCTAGCGCCGCGACCGATATGGGATCTTGGAGCAGCACGCTCACCTCATCATTGAGCTGAAACGAGCGGATGTCGACATTGCTCGATCCAACGATCGCCAGCGTGCCGTCTATGCTGACGTTCTTGGCGTGCAACAATTCCTTGCGAAAGCGGTGAACCCGGATTCCCGCCCCGAGCAGCTCTTCATAATAGGATCGCTGTGCGAGGTTGACGATCGGCTGATCCGCGACCGCCGAGACGATCAGGTCGATCTCCACGCCGCGAAGTACTGCCGCGCGCATCGCGCCGAGCAACCCATCGTCGGGGACGAAGTACGGCGTGGTCAGCACAATCCGAACGCGCGCTTCGTGGACCTGCCAAACCAGGAGCGTCTGGAAACCCTCAAGCGGATAGTCCGGACCGCTGGGCAGAAGTTGGGCTGCGGCAACGCCCGATTTCGAAGGAACGACTGGCTCCTGGTCGAGCAAGACTTCGGTTTCGAGATACCAGTCCGTCAGGAACACGGCCGTCATTTCAGCGACGAGCGGTCCAGTCACCCGTAGTGTAAGCTCCCTGTTGGTTACACCCGGACGAAAATCCTTGGCGACGATATTCTGCGAACCCGCATATCCGATTTCTCCGTCGATCAAGAACAGCTTGCGGTGGTTGCGCATGTCGCGCCGCGTGCGCTTGCCTAGCAAATGAAACGGGAGCGCCTTGCGCGTTTCGACTCCCGCGTCGCGGAGGAGCCGGATCGTATTGCGGATCCAGGAGTGCGAGCCGACTGGATCGACGAGGACATGGCAGGGTATGCCGCGATCGACCGCACGACCCAGCGCCTCGGTCACCTTCCGACCAACAGCGTCGTCCGCGAAGATGTAGACGAGCAGCCGCACGTGTTGGCGTGCCTGGTCGATGTCGTCGACCAAGCGGCTGATCACGCCGTCATAATCGTCGATGAATTCGATGCCGTTGCCTCTTGTCGTCGGCCAGCCGCCAAGGTTTTTCACCAAGGCTGCGATGTCCTTCGATTGTTGCCCACCCAGTGCTCGGCCTGACAGAAGGCGCAGCGCTAGCGCGCGGCGAAACGGCGCAAGACGCTCGAACCGCGCGGTGCGCCACGCAGGAAAACGCGGCCTGCCGATCGCGAGATAGAGCAGCAGGCCGATGATCGGCAGAAAGAGTATCAGCAGCAACCAGCTCCGCGTGGCCTCGGGTTTCCGACGCAAGGGCACAACGAAGAGCGCCCCGATCCGAATGATCCATTCGCAAATGGTCAGAGGCGTACCGAGCGGGGAAAGCGGATCGATGCCCATTCAGCGACACGCTAAACATTTCACGCCGCCGCGCCAGCGCCGTCACTACCCGCTCCGGGGAAGGCCATCGTGATCTTAAGTCCAGCTTTCGATGCTGCAGGCGTATCGCGGCAAGACGATAACGTTGCACGCCACTCTTTTTGCATCGGAGCTCATACCCGTGTTGCCTACCCAAGAGCTGTGGCTCTTTTCAAAGACTTAGGAACCGAATACGTGCGACGCGAGGGAGATTTGGCTGTGAGCGAATTTTCAAAATCGCATTTGTTGATTCTGGCTTTCATCGCAGGCGTGTTCTGGCTCGTGCCGCTCCATCGCATCTATGGAAGGCTGGGACTAGGCAAAGGCTGGACGTGGCTCGCCCTGTTCCCCCCAATCGGTATGATCCTCCTTTGGATCGCGGCCTTTGCGAGGTGGCCACTAGAGGATGAACCACGACCTGACTTACGCGATGGCGAAAGCAACTGACGTCTCGACAGCGTCGGCGATCTGGCCGTCAACCGCGTTCGAACGATCCCGCCAGCTTCCAAACCAGATGAGGTGGATGGCTCCCGCTCACGGCATCGAGGTGCCAAGGTGTGAAGGCTGTCAGGCATTCACGAGCAAAATGGGAGCCACCCGAGATGGAGATTACCACGATCGGCCTCGATTTGGCCAAGAGCATTTTTCAGGTTCACGGCGTTGATGCGTCAGGCGCTGTCGTCGTTCGCAAAGCACTGCGACGGTCCCAGGTCATATCATTTTTGCGAAGACTGCGCGCTGCCTTGTGGGCATCGAAGCGTGCGGCACGTCGCATCACTGGGCGCGCGAGCTGATTGCGCTCGGTCATAACAACGATGCCGGATCATATCTTTTTTTTGGCAGCGAGCAGGCGGGGATCGTGAGCGCCGCAGTAGCGCTGCTGCCAGCCGATGTCGAAATAGTCCGCCTCCGACACATAGACACCCGTGTCGGGAACAGCTTCTCGAATGGGCGCCATAGTGAACCATTGGGGAGCGCGTCGTGCGGGCGCAAATCAGCGGTTGGCACGCGCGCGATCAACGCTCAATTGAGGGCTCATTGTTGTATCGGAACGGCCATATGGTGGACGAGAATGAAGTCCGAGTCGCAGGGCCGCCAAAGTCGCCCTCCTCCAGCACGCTCCGAACGCGCCACATCTGGCTGACGGTCGTAATCCTCTGCCTTGCGCTTTGGGTCGCTCAACCTTTCATCGGTCCGATCGCATGGGCGGCGGTTCTTGCGATCGCCGAATGGCCGCTGTTCCTGCGCGCCGCCAAACGATATCCACAACGACGCGGCCTCCTCGCGCTGGGGTTCACGATCGCGACTGCGCTTTTCGTGGTGTTTCCGCTCTCTTTGGTCGCAACCTCGCTCGCCGCGGAAAGTCAGAACGCGATCGACTGGCTTCAGCGAGCGCAGCAGACGGGTGTTCCCGCACCGGCATGGCTCTCCGGCATCCCGCTTGTAGGTGCGCGCATAACCGGATGGTGGCAGACGCATATCGGGAGCGCGGCAGCCGCTCAAAGGCTTCTCGGGTCGGCTAACGCAGGGTCGGTGTTTGTCTGGGCGCGCGCCATCGCCGGCGAAGTGGCCAAGCAGAGCGGACTGTTTCTGGTTACGCTGATCGCACTGGTGAGCCTGCTCGCGCGTGGCGATCAAATTGCAAATCAAGCTCACGTCATCTCAGGACGCATGTTCGGCCCGTTTGGGGAGGACTTTCTGGTGCGCATGACGCAAGCCGTACGACGCACGGTTGCCGGAACCCTGCTTGTCTCAGTGGCTGAAGGCTCGATGATTGGCATCGGCTACGCCATCGCAAGAGTGCCCCAACCCCTGTTGTTTGCCGTCGCGACGATTGTCCTCGCGCTTGTGCCCTTCGGCGCATGGCTCGCCTTTGGATTGGCCGGGCTAATCCTGATTGCTCAAAGTCACGTCCTTGCGGGCGGGCTCCTGATCGCATTCGGCGTGACGGTCATGACCGTCGGCGACAATGTCGTGCAGCCGGCGGTCATTGGCGGGGCGGTCGAGTTGCCGTTCTTACTGGCCTTGGTCGGCGCTTTCGGGGGGCTCGCGGAAATGGGCCTCGTCGGCCTGTTCATCGGTCCGGTCATCATGGTCGCGCTGCTCCTGATATGGCGCGAATGGACAGCGACTAAGGGTCTGGCGCTGAAGTCCGCCCTGCACAAATCGGGCCGATAAGAGGGCAATAAATCTGCGCCGGCGCCGGTCCACCTATCGAGTTCCGAATGAAACCAGACGTCACGTTGGAGGCAATTCCAGCATCGGTGCCTGGCAGCAAATTCCCAGATATCCGCGCCACGCAATTCGTGCGGCTTGGCTAGACGAGGGGACCTAACTCGTGAAATGCCGCGATCACGGCGTGCGCCGTGAAGGGTTTAGACACGATCGAACCGGGCGGATTGCACGGTTTGCATTGCTCGGGAGTCCCCGTGATGAAGATCACTGGTATCGGCCCGAAGCGCCTATGGATTTCAGCCACGGCGGCGGGGCCCGTCCCCTCTAGCAGCTTTACGTCCGAGGTAATGATACGTGGCTTATTCGCCGTGGCCGCTGAGACAGCTGCTTTCTCCGAGTCGGCTATTTCAAACGAGGTCGCGCCTTCGAGAGCAAGGATGTCCTGTATCTCCATCGCGACCAGCGGTTCGTCCTCGATGATCAAGACGTGGCACATTGGAGGCTCCTCGCAGACCCCACCAACGCAGCGAGGGCATGGTCGATCCATAGGCTTTGCCGGTGCGCGGTGGCGCCCCTTGCGTCGCGCAATCATAGTGGTTCATGAGGCGGCCCGCAGGGTCGCTCCAGGCTGGCATTTCCAGCCAGTAAAGAAACCG
This sequence comes from Sphingomonadaceae bacterium, assembly GCA_013821585.1. Classification (GTDB taxonomy): domain Bacteria; phylum Pseudomonadota; class Alphaproteobacteria; order Sphingomonadales; family Sphingomonadaceae; genus Sphingomonas_O. The sequence goes on along the minus strand of JACDGO010000027.1, from coordinate 6,982 downwards.
AGTTCAAATGGCCGACGTTTCAATCATTCCAGCAAACGAGGCTCAGCGTCTCGCGGCCGTTCGGCGATACGATATTCTCGACACACCGCCCGACGGCGCGTTCGATCGAATTACCGCGCTTGCCGCTCGGCGCTTCGGGGTTCCGATCTCGATCATCAGTATCGTCGATGAGGATCGTATCTGGTTCAAATCGCACCACGGGATACCCGTCGAGCAGATCGGGCGCGACCCCGGCCTTTGCGCGTCCGCAATTCTCTCTAACGACGCGCACATCCTGCCTGATGCCAGCGTCGATCCCCGATCTCTCGCAAATCCTCTTGTCGCCGGCGATTTCGGACTGCGCTTCTATGCCGGCGTTCCGCTCACCACGGCCGACGGTCATAATCTCGGAACGCTGTGCATCATCGACAAGGAAGCGCGGCCTATCAACCAGTCGCAGATCGAGGATCTGAAGGACCTCGCAGCGATTGTGATGGATCAGATCGAAATGCAGCTTTCGGCGCGGCGGGCAGTCTCCGAAGCCAACTTGATGGCAAAGGAGATCGACCATCGCGTAATGAACAGCCTGCAATTCGTGTCGAGCTTGCTTTCGATGCAAAGCCGATCGCTCGACGACCCTGAGGCAGTCGGCCACCTTCAGCTCGCCGCCAATCGCGTCGCGGCTGTCGCGCAGGTTCACCGCCATTTTTACGCCGAGGGAGCGGACCAAACCTCGTGCATCACATTCCTCAAGCGGCTCTGCGCGGACCTTGAATCGATCCTCGGGCGAGAAGTTCAGGTGAGCGGCGATGAGGGCAATATTCCGATGAGGTCGGTCCAACCTATTGGTCTGCTTGTCAACGAACTGGTGACTAATGCCGCCAAGCACGGCCGGGGGTTGATCGAGGTCCGCTATGAGATCGAGAGCTATCAGCATGCCTTGATAGTGTCTGACGAGGGACGCAATCTCCCCAAAGATTTTGACCCGGCTGCGGCGAGTCAGAGCCTCGGCATGCGCGTAGTGACGTCTCTTGCAAAACAGCTCGGCGGCAAACTGACGAGCGGGCATCGGCCTGACGGCGGCTCATGTTTCAAAGTATCGTTTCCGGCGCTCCAATAGTCGCGTTTGATTGTTCGCCTCGCCGTTCCGCGCTTTTCCGCCTCCGGCTAAGAAGAGTGGTCGAGAGACACTCTCGAATGCTTCGGCTCGCCAAAGAACCGGCTCGTTGCCGCATGGAGATCGCGCCAGCTTTGCAAATTGCGATAACGTCCGCACGTCGCCGCTAGGACGACGCCAGATAGGCCACGGCCAAGCTGACGGCGAGGATTGCGGTCCATGCGCCCGCCCAAAATCGCCTGCTCCTGATGAACGGCTTGCGCGGCGGATCAGGATGCGGCCGGACCATTCGTTCAGCACGATGTGATGTTGCCGCGCTCGGGCGGCATCGGCGAATCGTCGGACCAAGGGCAGCTAACGGGTGGAAGCAGAACTTCGGTGATTCCGGAACTGAAGCGCGATCAGACTGCGGCGTGGAACAATGTTCCAGCCGCGAAAGTGATTACCATCGCCAGACTTCCCCAGATCATAACCCGGATTGCTCCCGGCGCGGTCGGGGCGCCACCTGCTCGCGCTCCCGCCGCGCCCAAAACACCGAGCACGAGAATAGTAACCAGGATCAGGGCCGGCAGAGCAATACCGCCCGGTGCGAGAAGTACCGTGAATAATGGAGCGAGTCCGCCTGTGACAAAGCTCGCCGCCGACGCTAGCGCGGCTTGGACCGGCTTGGCGGTGGAAACATCTGTAAGGCCCAGCTCGTCGCGAGCATGAGCCCCAAGTACGTCGTGCGCGCTGAGCGCATCCGCTACCTGCAGCGCTAGATCCTTTGGTAAGCCTCGACGGATATAGATCGCGGTGAGCTCTCGGTGTTCGTGCTTCGGGTGCGCCTCAAGCTCGCGCTTCTCGCGCTCAAGGTCTGCGGCCTCGCTGTCTGCTTGCGAGCTGACTGAAACATATTCGCCCGCAGCCATCGACATCGCGCCAGCGACGACGCCGGCAACGCCCGTAAGTAGCAGTTGAGACCGGTCGAAAGATGCAGCCGAGACGCCGACCAATAGGCTCGCGATGGAGAGCAGGCCATCGTTAGCGCCGAGAACCGATGCCCGCAGCCATCCGGTGCGGTTGACGTAATGCTGCTCGGGCGGTGCAGTGGACAGCTGCGGGTCGGTCGCGGTCACCAGTGGCAAACAGGCGAGCAAACCATCCCTTCCGCATTCCCGATCCGCACGCAGGGACCTCAAATGTCCGCGATTGGTCGAATGCAGCCGGGTCAGATAAGGCGGGCAACTGGTCTCTGCGGCATCGAGTTAGTTCGCACTGGTAACGCTTTGGACGATCTTGTCGAAGACTGCCGGATGAAGCGCATGCTCGAACTTGCAGCCGATCCGGAAGTCGATACACCAGGCGACCAAGGCAGGGAGCGCCTCGAAACCAGGCATTTTGAGCCACACGCGATCGCCGCGCTGGAGCTTATAGGGCCACTCGGCCCGAAAGCCGTGCGCCGAAAGGTCGTGAACGATCACCTTGGCCGGACTGGCAAAGGCTGACCGAAGCGTGGGTCCTTCCCAAGCAAGTTCCACGCGAGGTTCGCTACGCACTTTGTCGCCGCGATCCACCACGGCGTGGCTAGGGGTCTGCCCCGTCTGGCTGAAATGTTCCCCCATCATCGCGCTGAAACGCACTGAACCGCAATTTGTTCAAGAACACTGCAGCATGTTTCGGCCACGCGATCATGGCTCGCTATGGTCAGGCGCGAAGGCGGGGTCCAACTTTGCGTGGAGTGCTGGATGAAGTTGAGACGGGCCTTCAAACGATCGGTGCTGTCCTACGCCCGACGGCCCGCCTCGACTGGCTCAATGGCGCTCGGATGATGAATGCGGTCCGAAGCGCACGTTCATGATACAGTCGGTCAACGGTACACCTGGAATACCGAGCATCATTCCTCCTCTGCGTCATCGCCTTCATGAAGCGCTACCTCAGGCACCTCCTCGGCAAGCGCCCGTTCGATCTCATCGGTAAGCTCTGCAAGCTGGTCCTCGTCGGCCAGCAGTTTGATCGTGCCGCCCGCGTCGTCCTCAATCTCCAGCATGAAGCCGTCGATGTTGCGCGTGATGGAAATTGTATCGAGATGTTTCGCCACTCGCTTCCCCTATTCCCCGGCCCAATTTAGCGAGCCATCCTCCACGCCTGCTATTCGATCCTCATATCCCAGCGCCATTTGCCGGTGAACCTCAGCAGCTTCTCGTGAGGGCGCTTCCCTTGCTCTACGTGATTCCTGAACTGCGCGACGCTTGAAATATTCGAGCGACGTATCGTCCATCGTGCACGCTCCCCGTTTGAAAGTCCCATCCTCCCTCCGCCAAAGCAGGCGGTGCGGCGAAAACGAGGAAACCTCGAGCAGGTTCCGCGCGGTCAATCAGATCATCGAAAGCGGGTAAGCCCGTACAATTCGAATTGATGCAGGATGCGTGAACGCATGCTCCGCTAGTGGGATGAGCGGAATGTCACCTCCGACGCACCAAGCATCGATCGTCTACAAAGCCACAGGCAACCTTCGCGTCATGCAGATCGTGCTTGGCCACGCGAAAATTGAAATCACCGTGCGCTATCTCGGCGTCGACCTCGAGGTTACGCTGACGCTGGCCGAGGGCGCTGATGTTTGAACGGAACCGGCTCCTCTCGATCCGTGAGGAGCACTTCTAAAAACCCAATTTGCAAGGCTCCTGGCTGCGGAAACGCGTGCCCAATAGCTGTCGTTGATTTAGAGCATTTGGGGCGGCTTGCTCGCGCGCATGAGCCTTGCGAAAGCTGCCCCGAAGAATAGTAGCTGGGCTCGTGTACGACTTCATTCACGCAATCGAGCGCTCATCACCGAGTGGTGCCAGCCGCACTGTCCCGCTATGCAAGCTTCATCTCGATGGCAATAAACTGTGCCGCTATCATGTCGTGCGCGCGAAATGCGCTGAACGGGGAACCTCATGACCATCGTCGCACGCCTGCTCGCAACCGCCGCGCTCATAAGCCTGTCCACGGCCGGCGTCGCCCGGACCGCTGTGGCGCCACCCGACGCGAAAGCGCTCGAGCAGGCGTTCGACGCGCAGATCAGCAGCACCGACCAGCTCGCCTGGCTCAAGGACATGAGCTCGGCGCCCAACCATGTCGGTAGCCCGCACGATCGCGCCAATGCCGAGATGCAGCTCGCCCTGTTTAAACAATGGGGCTGGGACGCGCGGATCGAAACGTTCCAGGTGCTCTACCCTACCCCGCTCAGCACCACGCTTGAGCTCGTTGCGCCTGAGCGGGTGATGCTTGGCGGACAAGAGCCGGCGGTGGCCGAGGACGCGAGCACGGCCAACCTGCAGGGCGCGCTCCCACCGTATGTCGCCTATCAGGGCGACGGCGATGTCACCGCGCCCGTGGTTTACGTGAACTACGGCATGCCCGACGACTACGACGCGCTCGCCGCGCGCGGCATCACCGTCAAGGGCAAGATCGTGCTGGCGCGCTATGGCGGCGGCTGGCGCGGGCTCAAGCCGAAGCTTGCGCAGGAGCATGGCGCCGTCGGCTGCCTGATCTACTCGGATCCGGTCGACGATGGCTATGGCGAGCGTGATCCATACCCGCACGGCGGCGGCCGACCCGAGACCGGCGTCCAGCGCGGCTCGGTCCAAGACATTACGCAATATCCGGGCGACCCGCTCACCCCCGGTGTCGGTGCTACGGCAGGGGCGAAGCGGCTGACGCGGGCGACCGCACCGACGATCCTCAAGATCCCGGCGCTGCCGATCTCGTATCGCGACGCGACCAAGATCATGTCGCGCCTCGAAGGGCCGGTTATCGGCGGCCGCGCGCGTGGCGGGCTGGCGCTGGCCTATCACTGGGGCGGCACCGATGCGGTTAAGGTTCACCTCGCGGTCAAGTCGGATTGGTCGCTCAAGCCGCTCTACGACGTCATCGCGGTGATGCGCGGCGCGACGCGCCCTGATGAATGGGTGGTGCGCGGTAACCACCATGACGGGTGGGTGTTCGGAGCGAGCGATCCGCTCACCGGCCAAGTCGCGCTAATGAGCGAGGCAAAGGCGCTGGGCGCGCTAGCGCGCACCGGCTGGCGGCCCGAGCGGACGATTGTTTATGCGAGCTGGGACGGCGAGGAGCCGGGGCTGCTCGGTTCGACCGAATGGGTCGAAGCACATGCCGACGAGCTGGTCCGCAAGGCGGTGGTCTACATCAACACCGACGGCAATGGCCGCGGCTTCCTCAGCGCCGAGGGCAGCCACGACCTCCAGCACTTCGTTAACGCCGCCGCGCGCGACGTCACTGATCCGCAGACCTCGGTGAGCGTGCTCGATCGGCTGCGCGCAATCGTCCGCGCGGGTGCCTTTGCAGGTACGGAGCGACGGGACGTGGACACCGTCGCGCTCGACGCGGCCAAGTCCGGTGGCGACATGCCGATCGGCGCGCTCGGCTCCGGCTCGGATTATTCGGCCTTCCTGCAGCATCTAGGGATCCCGTCGCTCAACGTCGGCTTCGGCGGCGAAGGCGGCGGCGGCGGTTCGTATCACTCTGTGTATGACAGCTTCTACCATGTGACTAAGTTCGACGATCCCGGTCTCGTCTATGGCGCGGTGCTGTCGAAAACAATCGGGCGGCTTGTACTGCGCGCGGCCGACAGCCCGCGCGTGCCGGCACGATACGGCGACTTCGCGACCACCGTTGCGCGCTACGTTAGCGAAGTGAAGAAGCTCGCCGCCGATCAGCGCGAAAAGGACCGCGCGCTACGCGACCTGACGCGCGATGACGTGTTCAAGCTCGCCTCACACCCCGAAGACCCGACCATTGCTCCCGAGGGTAAAGGCGTGACACCGCTGATCGATATGCTCGCGATTGAAGATGCGTCCGATCGACTGGCGCGCTCAGCGCATGCCGCTGACGCGGTGCTCGAGCGCATGCCCACGCTTGCAATGGCGGCGCAGGTCCGCATGCTTGCGCTGCTGCGCGATATCGATCAGTTGCTCCTCGACCATGCTGGCCTGCCCGGTCGTCCTTGGTACCGCAATCTCATCTACGCTCCTGGCACGCTCACCGGTTACGGCGCCAAGACTCTGCCCGGCGTGCGCGAGGCCATCGAGCAACGCCGGTTCGCCGATGCCACGGCCTACGTTGCACGCACCGCCGCCGTGCTCAACGCCTATGCCGACCGGCTCGACGCGGTAGTAAGCGTCGGCAAATAGAGGGAGTAGATCACAGAAACTCAATGCCCGTCACGTCGGCAGCTCGGCGCCCAACTTTGGTCGTTAGGCGGCGCAGATGTTGACCCCGGGAGCTGCCATTCGCTCATCCTTTGCAGCAATCATCACCTAGCGCAGGATTTCCTCGGCCAGCGCCTTTATGGCAGCCTCGAGCGAATCTAGATCAACCGCAGCATAGCCGAGGACGAAACCCGATCGATCGGCCGGTCCCAAGTGATAACGCGCGAGCGAGTGAATCATCACACCGCGCGTCGCCAACGCCTTGCTCACCACTTCGCAGTCGATGCGGCCACCGGTAATTGCGCTCATGTGCATGCCGTAGAAGGACGGGACCGCTCTCAGCGCGTCACCTAGTCGCATTTCGAGCAAACCGATCAGATGGTTGCGACGTTCGAGGTAGGTGCGGCGGACGCGGCGGATGTGCCGCGAAAGATGGCCGTCGCTGATAAACGCGCCGACCGCCATTTGTATAGGCGTCGGGCAATGCCAATCGCTTGCGTTCTTCGCCGCGACCAGTGCCGGCAATGCCCATTGCGGAGCGACAAGAAAGCCAAGCCTTATTGCCGGTAACATGTAAGCGCTGTTCTGCTCCCACATTGCGGTTGAAGGCCTAGCGCGCGAGGACGGCTCCTTGGGTTTAGGGGTGTTGGTGCCATGCTGATGTCATGTGATGATGCTGGTACGAAGGTTATTCAGC
>JACDGO010000026.1 GCA_013821585.1 Sphingomonadaceae bacterium | reverse complement strand
CCAGGCAAGGCGAGAGCCTTGCATGTCGGCCATCGACCATCGGTCATCGGCAATCGACGATCGGCGATCGGCGATCGGCGATCGGCGATGTTGTCTGGTCGACGCCAAGCAAGCGTACGACGGGGATGCCGTAGGCTACGAGCGTCCCATGCGGATCTTCCAAGCGGAGGACCGAAGCCCGAAGCTCGGACGCACCTTGCCAAGCAGGTCAGAAATTCGACAAAGCAAGCAAACCCATCCCGGTTTCAGCGATCGGTTCGATCGACTCGATCGCGGACAAGGATGCTTCAAGCCTCAGATCGTCGCCTCAGAGATCGTATGTTGGGGTTCTAGTGGGTGCGCGCGTGCCCGGGCGATTTTAGCGCGAGCTTCGAGTGATGGCTTGAGATAGAGGAATGAACGCCGGTCAATTTTCATCGCGGCGATGATGGTGGTTGCACCACGCGTTAACCTAGTTAATGCAGGTTCCATCCAACTCCAGCTTGACATTAAACAAGATTTGCATCACTCGCTGGATGCATCACATATTAAATCGTTTATGGGTGGATGGATCCCGCTTATGCCTGCTTCGAAGAAGCGCAGCTATGCCCGTTATACGATCGCCGCGGTCAAGCTGCTCGGCACACTCGTCGCGTCGGAACGCAAGTCGCGCAAGATGACCGCGCAGGACTTATCCGACCGGCTCGGTATTGACCGCAGCACCCTGCAGCGGCTCGAGGCAGGCGATCCCAAGGTCGAGCTGGGGCTCGCCTTCGAGGCCTGCGCGCTTCTCGGCATCCCGCTGTTCGACGAGGACATAGCTGGGATGACCGCGCGGCTTGACGAAGCCGGACGGCGGCTCGCGCTGCTGCCAAAGCGCAGCCGCCCGCGGCAGGTAAAAGTCAGCGATGACTTCTAAGCTGCCGCATCCGCGCGAGGCTTTTGTCTGGATCTGGCTGCCCGGGGCGACCACGCCGGTTGTTGCCGGTCGGCTGGTGCCGGCAGGCGAGCAGATCAATTTCATCTATGGTCGCTCCTACCGCGAGCGCGCCGATGCGATCCCGCTCTATCTTCCGGAGTTGCCGCTCGGGCCCGACGTAATCGCGCCGCAAGGCAATCTGCCACTAGCCGGGGCGATCCGCGATGGCGCGCCCGACGCCTGGGGCCGGCGCGTCATTCTCAACAAGCGCTTCGGGGTCAAAGGTGCAGCGCTCGACGGGCTCGAGCTCGACGAGCTGGTCTTCCTGCTCGAGTCCGGCTCGGATCGCATCGGCGCGCTCGATTTCCAGACCTCGGCGACCGACTATGTGCCGCGGGGCGGCGGCCATGCAAGCCTCGCGGAGCTGCTTGCCTCGGCCGAAAAGGTCGAAGCCAATTTGCCCCTCACGCCCGAGCTCGACCAGGCGCTGCATCACGGCAGCTCGATCGGCGGCGCCCGGCCCAAGGCACTGATCGTCGACGGAGCGATCAAATATGTCGCCAAATTCTCGAGCAGCAACGACACTTATTCGGTGGTGAAGGCCGAATATATCGCCATGCGCCTGGCCCAGTTGGTCGGCCTGTCGGTCGCGCCGGTGCGGCTCGCCGATGCCGCTGGCAAGGATGTGCTGCTGGTTGAGCGCTTCGACCGCGCTCGCGTGGACGACAGCTGGCGTCGCCGCGCCATGGTGTCGGCGCTGACCATGCTGGGGCTCGACGAAATGCAGGCGCGCTATGCGAGCTACCAGGACTTCGCCGAGATCATCCGCTTCCGTTTCACCGATCCGACCGCGACGCTCCACGAATTGTTCGCGCGGCTTACGCTCAACATCATGGTCGGCAATGTTGACGACCATGCCCGCAATCACGCTGCCTTCTGGGACGGCGCACAGCTGACGCTGACCCCGGCCTATGACATCTGCCCGCAGGCGCGGGTCGGCGAGCAAGCAAGCCAGGCGATGCTGATCAGCGGTCAGCAGCGCTCGAGCCAGATCGCCACTTGTCTCGCCGCCGCCGACCATTTCCATTTGGATGCGGCTCAGGCGATCGCCATCGTCGATCATCAGGTCCAGACGATTGGCGAGCAATGGCACGCGCTCTGCGCCGAGGCGAAGCTCGGCGCGGTTGATCGCGCCTTGCTCTGGGGCCGCCAATTCCTGAACCCGTTCGCTTTCTACGGGCTGGACGGCGTGGCGGTTGCGCTTGCTGACAAGGCAGCCGCCTATCGCGCGGCAGGTTAATGGCGGCTGGCAGACTCACCGCTGCCGCCGCGCGTCGGCGGTGATTGAGCGCGAGATCTGGCTGCACGGCCAGGCGATCCTTGACAAGGTCGCGCTGTGCGATCGCGATTCTGCCATTGCCTGGCAACAGGGCGGACCGCTGGCGCACCATGATCAGGGCTTCCTGAGCAAGGAACGATAGCCTCCACTGGCCATCGCCGTGGCTTCCTTGGCCAATCGGCGAACCGACGACCGCAACGAGTCCGACCGGCCATGCCAATGCGCGGTCACCCGCTCAGGACCGAACAGCACAATCGCAATCTCGCGCTGGCTGGCACCGTCGGCAATGGCATCGTGGGCTCGAAGCGCGAGCAATCGGCGGGCCATGCTGGGCTCTTCGGGGAACAGTGATTTTGCGAACCGCCGCCGCTGGATCAGGTGGAGCAGCCGGCGCAGCGGCAGGACCTTTCGCTCGGCGCTGACAATCCCGTCGATTCGATAGCGCAGCAGCACCGATCTCTCGTTGGCGAGACTGCCCGACACAAGGTCGAGGCGGATACCCTGCTATTTCAACGAACAGCCGAACACCGTCTGGTTTGCGTCCGACCTTACGACGCTGACGCGATACGGTTCCGTCGTCACAACTCCGGACGTAACGGCGCTCGGCTGGTTTCTTCTCGCCGAGGATATCACGCATCCGAGAACTTGTGTTGCCGGCGTCAACGAGTTGATCGGCGGGCGGCGGATCGCCATTGGCGATACCGGCACGCTGAGCGCTGAACTCTGGTCGCCGTGGATGCTGACGGGGCCGGATAAAATCATGGACGACCCGGTCACGGCGGCATCGAGCCTTCGCGAAACGATCACCGCATGCGTCGGCGCCGTCACCGCTGGGCCGAAGACAATCCTGCTGCGGCTATCAGGCGGCCTCGATTCATCCATCCTCGCGGCCGCGCTCAAAGTCGGTGGCAGCCAATTCGCGGGGCTGAACCTCGTCACGGATAATCCCCGCGGCGACGAGCGTGACTTTGCCCGTTGCGTCGCGAACCATCTTGGGGTTTCCCTTTTCGAACGCAAGCGGCAAGTGAACGATGTCGCGCTGCTCCAATCGCAGGCGGGGGAGATCCCGCGTCCGAGCGCCCGCAGCTTCACCCAGGCCAGTAGCAGGCTGTCGGTCGACGTGGCCCACGCGATCGGCGCCGACCTTGTCGTAGACGGGGGCGGCGGCGATCAGCTGTTCTGCTCGCTCCGGACTGCAAGAATGGCTGCGGATTGTTTGCTGAGCCCGAGTGGTGAAGGACGGTTTTGGACGACTGCGGCATCGCTCGCCCGGCTTGCCGAGGTCAGTACGCTTCATGTCGCATGGCGGGCGTGGGCCGTCCGGTGTCGGACGAGCCCGGCCCTGCATTTTCCAATCGATCTGCGATTTCTCGAGGCCGAGCTACGCGACATGGCGCAATTGGCGGTCGCCCATCCCTGGCTTGTAGCGCCACAAGATGCTTTGCCCGGCAAGGCGGGACACATTGCGGCGCTGCTCCAAGCGCAGACCTTCGTCCGCGGCGCGAATGTCGTTGAGGAGCTGCCGCTAATATCGCCGCTAATGAGCCAGCCGATCGTCGAACTCTGCCTGCGCATTCCGACCTGGCTGACCGTCGAACAAGCAACCGATCGCGCCATCGCCCGGCGAGCCTTCGCGCCGCTCCTTCCCGTCAGCATCATCGGTCGTCAGTCGAAGGGCAGCCCGGACAGTTTTGTCATTGAACTTTTCGAGGCCAATCGCACGACTATTCGTCGCATGCTGCTGGACGGGCAGCTGGCGGCGCTGGGGTTGCTCGATCTCGAGACGCTGGCCCGTTCGATAAGCGACGACCGCCCTGTCGCAGGCGTCGACTTTTATCGAATCATGCGGCTGGTCGACGTCGAGGCGTGGCTGCGCGCCCTCTAATCGCCAAGCGGGCAGGCTGCCTGCGCATTGCTTCCCAGCGCTGATATTGGGAGCGCTTTGCAGGCGACGGATCCTCCTCATTCCTGAGCCAGAAGGCGAACCAGTCGACCGATCGTTCGTAGATGGCGAGCCGATGCGCCGGTTGGGATTTGCCATGCCCTTCGCCGGGAAAGACGAACATGTCGACCGGCTTGCCGCGCTCACGCAGCGCATTAAACGCTTCCATCGCTAGGATATATTCCCGGTCGGCAAGTTGCATGAGGAGCGGCGTATCGATCCGGTCCGCATTGAGCGCGAGCGACATCGGCTTCCAGAAAGCGGCATCGGGACGCACGGTCGATGGAAATCCGGTGCTGAGGTTCGCTTGTGCCCAAGCCAGCCCGCCGTAGGCCATGACCGTATTCGGCTCGAGGCAGCAGCTGCTGATCGCTGCCGCCTTGAACAAACGGCTGTTGATGAGGGCGTAGCGAGCTAGGGTCGCGCCATCGCTGACACCGCTGATGCCGAGCCGCGACGGATCGGCGACGCCGCTGCTGATCGCGGCTTCAACTCCCGTTTTGAGCGACGAGAAAAGGCTGGCGTGGTCGGTCCAGCCCGCGATGTTAACTCGGTCGACGGCGGCGATCGTTGTCAGGTTCGGATCGCGCACGCCGATGAATTCAGGTCGCTCGAGGCTCAGCACAGCCATACCATGCTCGGCCAGAAGGAAGACTGGATATTCGTCATTAGTGCCGCCGCGCAGGAAGCCGCGGCTATGATATTGAACGACAACCAACGGAACCCGGTGCCCAGGCCGATGGCCGGGCGGAAGCACCAGGTCGCCCCAGGCTTCAAGGCCACGGTCGTTGCGCCAGCGCAGGCGACGGGCCTGGCCGAGGCGGATGGCGGCAAACTCCGGGTTGGGGTCGAACAGCGGTGATTGTTGACCGGTCGCCAGCTTCACAGTGACGAGACGTCGCGGACGGGTCGTGCTTTCATCGGTGCAGATCAGGTTGGCGGCCGCGGCCACACATCCCTGCAGGGCGTCCAGGGTCCGTGACAGCAGTCGCGTGCGACTTTCGCCGGGTGTCCATCGGTAAAGCGCGGTCGCTTCCTCATGCCATCCTTCCTGGCGCATGAACACCAGGGAATTGCCGTTCCACCACAGTCCGATCAGTTTACCGGTACAAGCTGTGGCCAAGCAACGTCGCTGCCCGCGGCTGGTCAGCGTGATCACGCTTGGGCCAAAGAAAGTCTTGGGCAAAGGCTCAATCGTTGCTCGTATTCCATCCGCCCGCGTGGCGGCAAGCCCATCGCGCTCGCGCTGAGCGAGCGAGAACACCATTTCTTCTTCGGCGGTGGCTACCGACAGCTGTTCCCGGTCAGGATCGAACGAGTAGATCTTAAGCGGTGCATCCGCTTCACGGACTTTCGGCCTGGCGCCGTAATTGGTGACCACACGTTCGTCGAAGTGCCAGCCCGACAGCCCCTCCCGATCAATTGAACGATCCGTCGTGGCGTAGCCTGGCCGTCCGGCTAGGAGAAGGCGGCCCCCGTCGTGCGGCTGCACCACCGATTCAATGTCGAATTCCGGGGCAGTCGCTAGGCGCGCCGTGCCGCTCTCGATGTTTATCCGCCAAAGTGATGTTCGGCCGTCCAAACGTTTCAGGTAGAATAGCGTGCGGCCATTGGGCGACCAAAGCGGTGTGACCGTCTGCGGAGTGCCGACGTCCGTGGAAAGGTCACGATAGAATGCGCGGAAGCTGATATAATCGCCACCTCGGTCGACCAGCCGAGGTCGGGATTGACCGCGAACCGACATCACCACCAAGCCGCGGCAATAGTCGTTGGTGGCCGGTTCGGCCCGGATCAGGACAAACGCCAGATGCGAGCCATCTGGCGAAACCGCGATCGGGCCCGGCCGGTCGAGCGTCGACGCATCGGGTGATCCGATGGTCCTCACGCTCACCAGATCCGTTGCCGTCACACCGCGGGGCGGCCCCGCGCGCAGCGCCGGACCGGGAAGCAGATCGTCGCACCGATCCTGCGCCTTGGCCGGCGCAAACCCTCCCCCGGCGATCGTCAGGATGGCGATCAGGCCAAGGCGGAACCCGCGAAGCTGACCTACCATTTTTTGACGATCCGCGCGGCGACGAAGCGGCCGACGGGCGAATAGTTGGTGGAATCGTAGGGTGTGTCGCTGAATAATGATGTCCGGATCGGGTCGGGCTTGGCATTGAAGAGATTCTGGACCGACAGGCTGATCTCGACATGGCCGATGGGCCCCCGCTCGCCGCTGCTGACATGAGCGGCAAGATCGATGCTCGTTATACTCTTGAGTTTCGCAACCGGAACGAAGCGCACGTCGCTGATGCTGCCGGCGTAATTGGCCATCGCCGTCATCCCCCACCAGCCAGCATCCCAGTCCAGCCCGCCGCGCGCGCGCCAGTGCGGCGGATTGAAGAGAAGGCCGGCGAGCGGCAGGACCGGCTGGGTGCTGCTAATCTGCTGGGTGCTGGTGAGATAGCTCGTGTCGAGGGTCGCGGTGAGCGTCCGCACACCACCGTCAAAGCACAGCCGATAACTGGCAAGAAGATCGACACCCTTCGCCGTCTGACGTCCGGCGTTGATATTGCTGTCGTCGATCAGCACGGCAACCTTGGCCGGGTCGTAAGGGGCGCCGGTGAAGTTGCCGATGTCGTTGGTGCCCGCAAGCAGTGCTGCGAGCACGGCTGGGCTCGGTGCTCCGGTGATCCGGTCGCGGTAAATCGGATTGCTCAGTGATTGGGTGACGAACGTGATCGGCGTGACGATGCGGTCACGATAGTCAACGCTGAAGTAGCTGATCTCGAAACGGGCTCCGGGTAATACCGTCGGGTGGAAGTCGACTGTCGTCGACCAGGTGGTCGCGCGCTCCGGCTTGAGCGCGGGGTTACCGCCCTGCACGAAGAAGGCGACGGAACCCGCCGGATAGCCGGTGCCACCGAAGATTGACGGAGCAATGAGCACGATAGAACGCGCCTGATATTGCTGGAGGAGCGTCGGCGCGCGGAAGGACCGGCCCCAGCTTCCTTTCAGATCGAGATCGCTGCTCGGCGCAAAAATTAGCCCCAGCTTCGGCGTGACGACTTCGCCGATGTGGGGATAGCGCTCGAAACGCACCGCCGCGCTCGCGGTCAGGCGATAGATCAACTGGGAATTCTGCTCGGGAGCGATGAGCGGAATATTGAGCTCACCATAAGCGTAGCTACTGGCCTGATTGTGCTGCACATTGTGCGCATTTCCCGGGCCGGCATAGCGCGAGAAACGATTGAGCCGGTAGCCGGCGCCAAGCGCGATTTTCAGGGCTCCTGCGGGCAAATCACCTAGCGAACCGTCACCGCCAATCTCGCCCGCCAGCGCGCCATTGCAATAGCAGTTGCGCGGCGAGTCGGTGGCGGTTCCAGCCCGAAAATTGGTGATCGTGTAATGGGTACGGTCCCGGCCATAGGAGCCCGAGACGGACAAGCGCCAGTCACCGCCGGGCGACCAGCGCAATGTCGGGGCGATGGCGAAGGACTGGTTTGCGTAGCTGGTGCGCATACCGCTTTGGTTGATGTTCCCGGCCACGTTGCTTGCGAACGATGTCATGCTCCGTCGGCGATTGAACAGAGTATCGACGTCGAGGCTCAGGTTCCCGGTAAGCGTCTGATTGGCGCTGACGACGAGATTTTCGCTCTTGACCGAAGGCATTAGGGTCAGCGTTGGCGAGCGTGTCGCCGCATAGGTGCGCTGGCGACCGTAAATTGCCGTTGCGCGCGAAATCTCCGCGCTCGCAACGATTCCGCCTGACGACCAACGCGCACCGGAGACGAGTCCGTAGCGCTGCTCGACGTCACCACCATCGGTCGAAGCGCCGAGGCGGGCGCTGGTCTGCAAGCCGCTGAAACTCCTGCGCAGAATGACATTGGCGACGCCGGCGATCGCGTCCGAACCGTAGATCGCAGACGCCCCCGTCGGGAACGATTTCGATCCGTTCGACCGCGTCGAGCGGAATCGCGCTAACGTCGATGCTCTGGCGCGACGCGCTATAGGATAGCCGGTGACCGTTGAGCAGCGTGAGGGTGGCGTCACTCCCAAGCCCACGAAGATTGATTGACGATCCTCCGCCGAGGTTGACGCCGCCACTGAATGGAACGTTGGTCCCAACGCCCGGATTTTGCCCGCCGCCGAAGCTTTGCGGAATGCTCCTGACAGCGTCACCGAGACTTGCCTGGCCGGACCTCCGGATATCGGCCTGGTTCAACGTGATCACCGGAGAAGCCGGTCGACCTCCTCGAATGCGCGAGCCCGTAACGACGATTTCCGATTTTCCGTCCGGCGGGGCCACGCCCCGGCTCGACGGAGGATCCAGGCGGTCGATGGTCAGCCCGGAAGCCACGGGGCGTACGGCAAGTCCGCTGCCAGCGAGCAATTGCGTGACAGCGTTAATTGCCGAGAAGCTGCCGTCGAGCCGCCCGGCGATCCGATCGCCAATCAGTTCGGCCGGCGCGATGATGCTCAGGCCGGAGGCGATCGCAACTGCTCGAAGAGATGCGGCCAACGGCTGTGACCGTAGATGATAGAATTGCTTCGCGGCCGGCGTCGAGGCGGTGGACGGCGCTCCCACCGCTGGGCCGGCGACGCCAACTGAGAGTACGAGCGCCGCGAAATGAAGTTTTGTCATGAATTTCCCCCTCGTTGCGATGCGCGAGCACATCGTTGCGAGGGGTTTGACAGTCAGACCTCAGTTGACCCTGGGAATTTATTTTCTGGGCACGACAATAGGCATGTCCGCAGAAGACAGGAGCAAGTTGCCCGACGGGTTGGTCGACAGCCGCAGCCTGAACGTCGCCGCAAGCATGGCGGCGAGATCGTCAGGCTTAGTCGGCTGGAAGGTGCCGGTGAATCGCAATGATTTCGAGCGATCGTCGACTAGCCTGATCTGCCGCACGCTATAGCGATTGGCCGCCGCGATGACGTCGACCAGCGGGGTGTTCTCGAACGACAACAGGCCGGACACCCAGCGTGTTTCCGCTGCTGAAACCGGGCGCCGCGGCGGAAGCGGATCCTTGCGCGACGCCACCAGTCGCCAACCCGGCGTCAGAAGACGTCGGGTGGATGGTCTGCCTGTCCGCGAGTCCACACTCGCTTCCCGAACTTCTATCAATCCCCGCAGCAGCGAAATCGCAACGCGATCGCCGGCGATCGCCACATCGAACAGGGTACCGTGAGCGACCACTTCCTCGCCACCCGCAACGACAATGAATGGGCGAGCGAAGTCATGAGCGACGTCAAAACGAGCGCGGCCTTGAAGAAGAATGCGCCGCTCGCCAGAAGCAAAGATGATGTGCGCGCGGCTGGCGCTGTCGAGAGTGACTTGCGAACCATCGGCCAACCTCACGGGCTTGATCTCGCCGGTGCTGCTCGCAATCTCGGCCACCGCTGTCGTTCGACCGCCAATCAGTCCGACGCTGCGCAAGGTAATTGCGGACAGCAGGAGGATCGTTGCGAGCGTCGCTGCATCGCATAGCGCGCCCGCATATCAGTGCGGTAGTCCGCTAAAGTCCGGCGGGTTTGCGCCACCTCGGAGGGAGACGACCCGCGAGGCACACACTCCCACTCGTGCAAGGTTTTGTCATAGGCTGACGCGTGGCGAGGATGGGCAGAATACCAAGCTTCGAAGGCATCCTGTAGGTACGGACCTTCGCTCGATCGCAGGCGCGCTAGCCATACCGCGGCTTCTTCAAGCGCTTTATTCTGCCGGTTCGAGCCAGAGCCTCTCGTCATTTGAAGGAACGCGTGATGTGGGCGATCGCCTTCGACATGTGCCACTCCACACCCTTGATGCTAAGCCCCGTCAGTTCGCCGATCTCCCCATAGCTCAGGCCATCGCGGCGGTGCGCCAAGAAAATGTCGCGGGTCTTTGGCCTCAATATCGCCAGCGCGGCATCCAATCGTCTGAGCATATCGCGCGCCTCAAGGGTGGCAACTGGATCCGCAGCAAACGGGGCATCATTTTCCTGAAGTGGGCTGCTCAGTGAACGGAGATAGGCCGAGCGCGATCGATCGCGCAGGATGTTGACCGCGATCCGATTGAGATAGGCCTCCTGATTGTCAGGCGCGGAGGTCCCACGAATCGCGGCGCGCGTCAGTCGCGCAAAGCTTTCCTGCACAAGATCGGCTGCCTCATGTCGATGCGTTTTTCTTGCAAAGAAACGAAGCAGACGTGGCGCCTGCGCGCGGTAGACCGCGTCGATGGGAGAACATACAGATTGCTCCGCGAGCGGAACAAAATTGTCAGGCGGGAGGCAGTCGTCGGACCCCAAACGCGGTTCGGTTGCGTCGAGATCGAGGTTCAGCCGCATCTAAGCGCACTCCGCCACTCTCGCTCCCGATTTTTCTGTCGTCGTGCGCGCATCGCATCGTCCCGCTGCCAGCGAGGCGGTACCGGCTGTTAGCCGGGTGTTGAGAACATGCTTGAGACATGCGCCGACACCTTTAGCCGCAAAACGGCCTGGACATTCGCGTCGGCCGCCCGGCCAAGTATCAGGCCCGATACAACAAGCGAGGTTCTCACGCCTCGGCGTCGGCAAAATCCAACGCAGGACTAGAATAGCCCGACTAACAAGTTATGCAAGCGCGCGGGAAACACCGTCTTCTTGCAAGGTCGGTGCATCTGCGCCTCAACCCTCCCGTCACCAACCTGTGCATTTTCTCCGACGGGAGTGGCTAAGCCAAGTCCAGCAGAGCAGCAGCGCAGCGCGATTCACCCGGATATGCGGTGTGTTTCCAATCGATTCGAGAATATTCGCGACTCTTATCAAAACCTTCTCGGGCCCCAGCGCTCGATTAATCGATTCGTGGCTATCGACGACCGCGGCCACCAACTACTTTGCTGAGGGCATCTCGAAGGTCCGTAGCAGATTCTTCTGCACCTTGCCCGCGCCATTGCGCGGCAATTCGTCGATCAGGATGATGCGCTTCGGCATTTTATACCGCGCCAGCCTCGTGGCCAGGTGATCGCGCAATGCATCGCCGTCGAATACCTCGCTAACCGCGACCACGAACAAATGCCCGACCTCGCCCCAAGTCGCGTCGGGCACCCCGACCGCGGCACAGTGGGCGACCCCCGCGAAACCCGCGACGACCGATTCGATCTCCACCGGGTAGACGTTCTCCCCGCCCGAAATATACATGTCCTTGCGGCGGTCGGCTATCGTGACGAATCCCTCGGCGTCGATCGTCGCGATGTCGCCCGTCACGAACCACCCGTCGGGCAAAAACGTCTTGGCGGTCTCTTCGGGCCGGCGCCAATAGCCGCTGGCAAGGTTGGGGCCGCGCACCTGAATTTCGCCCGGCGTCCCGGGGGGAACCGGCCGGTCCGCCTGGTCAACGACTCGCACCTCGACCCGCGCGGTCGGGACTCCGGCCGACGTCGGACGCTTGCGGATCTCGTCGATCGCGACCGGCATGCAGATCAGCGTGCCATTTTCGCTCATCCCATAACCGTTGACCATAGCGATGCCGTCATCGAGCCACGCGATAATTTCCGCCGCCGGATTGGGCGCGCCGCCGGTGAACACCGCGGTCAGCGAGCGGAATTTGTCGGCCGCGAAGTCGGCGTGTTGGCGAAGCATCGCTGCCATCGCGGGAACGCAGAAATAATGGGTAACGCCAAGCTCGGGATCTGCGATAAGGGCGATCGTCCGCGCCGCATCGAATCCGCCGGACACCAGCACGGTCCCGCCCTGCAGCCAATAAGCGCGGATGTTGATGACCAGTCCAATGACGTGGAACATCGGCGAATCGTTGAGCACCCGGCTGGCGTTACCGATCCGCGCGAGCACGCCGATATTGATTGCGGTCTCCGCGAGGTTGCGTTCGCTCAGTAGGGCGCCCTTGGGTTGCCCGGATGTCCCCGACGTGTACAAGATCAGTGACGGCCGGTGACCGTCGTGCGGCTCAGTCTCGAGCGGGGCCGCAGCGGTGATCGCTTGGCCAAGTTCGACCAGCGACAGCGCCGACATCCCGCGCTCCCGGTCATCATCATAAATCAGCAAGGCGGGCTCGGCGTCGGCGACAATCGACGCCAATTCTTCCTCGGCCAATCGCCAGTTGAGGGGGACGTAAATGACGCCGAGCCGGGCGCAGGCCGCGTGCAGTATCGCCAGCAGAACATGGTTGTGCGCAAACGCGGCGAGTCGGTCACCCAAGCGAAGTCCATGCCCGGCGATTACCCGCGCGCAGGCGCCGATGTCGCGGTCGAGTTCTGCATAGGTCCAGCGTTGCCCGCTAGCGAGATCGATCGCCGCGATCCGTCCTGGCTGGAGCCGAGCCTGGCACGCAACATCGTCGACTGGCCCCGCCATGACGCTCAGGCCTTCTGCTTTTCGATGTCGTAAGCACCGAGTCCGGGCTTATAGCT